>NZ_KV798488.1:0-2056 GCF_001809695.1 Corynebacterium sp. HMSC063A05
CCCCCCCACGCACACTCACGAGTTATCTCAGCAAAGTGGCGTGGCCCGATCGCCTCGTCGTAAAGCGAGATGGAGCGAAACCACCCCAATAGAAAGCTCCAGTGAGGAAAACCTGGACTAGGGAACTAAGGTCGAACTGTGACTACATCAACGAAGACCGATACTCAGACGGTTCATCCGGTCGATGAGTATCCGGGCCATGTGAAACTGCTTGTACTCGGCTTTCAACATGTGCTCGCCGCGTATGCAGGCGCGGTGGCAGTCCCGCTTTTCGTGGGCTGGGCACTTGTGGATGCCGGGCGTATGTCCCCATCCGATATTCCGCACCTAATTGCTGCGGACCTGTTTGTTGCAGGCATCGCCACCATCGTACAGTCGGTGGGTATTTGGCGATTTGGTGTGCGACTACCACTGATTCAGGGCTGTACCTTCTCTGCCGCGATTCCGATGGTTACTATCGGATCGCAATACGGCGTACCCGCAATCTACGGTTCGGTGATTGCATCGGGCATTTTCATGATGCTCTTTGCACCGCTTTTTGCGTCGCTTCTACGCCTATTTCCGCCGTTGGTCACTGGCACGGTGCTATTGATTATCGGCACGACGCTTATGCCAGTCGCAGCCGACTGGGTTGGTGGCGGTGCTGAAGTCAAGGACACTCCAGATTTCGGCGCACCTCAAAACTTGGCAGTAGCTGCGTTTGTGTTGGCCTTAATTCTCAGTATTGAGCGATGGGCACCAGAATGGCTCGCCCGCATTGCCGTTCTAGTGGGCATGATCTCCGGATTGCTGCTATGCATTCCATTGGGAATGGTGGATTGGTCTGGAACTAAGGACTCACCAGTCTTCGGGTTGACGCATCCATTCTACTTTGGCATGCCTGAATTCGTCCTCTCCGCTGTATTTGCCATGTGCATTGTTTCGCTTGTGACTATGGTCGAAGCGACTGGCGACGTACTTGCAATCGGCGAGATTACCGAATCCGAGATTGATAATCACCGTATTGCCGACACACTGCGTGCCGACGGTGCTGCGACCGTAATTGGCGGTATTTTCAATACCTTCCAATACACGGCGTTTGCCCAGAACATTGGCGTCCTATCCATCACGGGCGTACGTTCCCGATGGGTTACCGCAGCTGCAGGTGGAATGCTGCTGATTCTGGGTTTGATTCCAAAGACGGCCGCTCTCGTTGCCGCTATCCCAGCTCCAGTTTTGGGAGGTGCCGGTATTGCCTTGTTCGGTATGGTCGCAGCATCGGGCGTCCGCACTCTATCCAAGGTTAAGTTCACTGAATCCAACGTGATTGTCGTGGGTATTCCGTTGGCATTGGCATTACTTCCTGCTGTATCGCCCGAACTATTCTCCGGACTACCGGCATGGGCGCAAACGTTTATGGCTTCAGGTATCTGCGTAGGTTCCGTCGCTGCTATCATCTTGAATCTTTTGTTCAACACCGCCGACCGTGCACCGCACGCCGTTACTCCGAGTGCTCACGACACCTTCCGCGGAGGTATTAACTCGGAAGATAAGGACCACGACGGCTACGGAGACGTCCCGTCGGCTAAGCCGAGCAGTAATAACTAACCTCGGTACTTTGATTAGCGCGACTGCATAGCTTAATCCCAGACAGGGCTAACTAAATACGACACCCTCCCGTATGGGCGCAGGCAATACCTCACCTATACGGGATTTTCTTTTGGCGCGATCGAGGAAGCCGCCACAGCATCTCGTAGGTACGAGTCGAAAATCAGAGCTGACTACTAAGTAAGCGTATGTCTCTCTATTTGGACAGCTTGGTAATAAAGCCTCAATTGGACCGAGGTATCAGTATGTAGGGGATAAGTGGCGGTGATAGTCACAGAAGTGCAATAGATGAATCGCACACACCAACAAGCTAAGTGCCGGAATTCGAGGAGCCTCCGCGACCGGTCTACTGCGCACCGGGCCCCTTCCAAATACCCACAACCAAGCAAAATCAATGGCTATCACCGAGACATAAGCTACGACATCTATCGATTGAATGTTGTTTACTTGTGGGTAAAACAAAAGTGGG
>NZ_KV798489.1:0-70329 GCF_001809695.1 Corynebacterium sp. HMSC063A05
TCCCCATTATCAGGGACACTCACAAGGTAACGGGGGCTAGCGGAATGAGACGAGGCTCCGCCAGAGTCAGGGCTACTGTACATGGGCGAAGTTTGGACCAGGGGTTTGGGATCTCAACCCAGCTGAAGAAATGATCGAGATTAAGCCACATGCTTAGGGGGAAAATCCGAGACAACTCAGTTTGGCTCACCGGCTGGTGATGGCGGGCTGGACTTCAGCTCGGTCTAGGATTCATTAATTGTCTGCCGGCATTTCCTGTGTGTACTCCGTATTTTGTTGACCATGGTGTAGATGATGTTTGCACCGAGGCTTTGCTGGGTACGAGACGTTCTTTCCTCCTTGTTCATGCCCTGAATAAGCACTAGCGCCTAGACACCAACCCGATTTAGATGATTGGGTCCAGCTGGGTTACCCAAGGCGAAGGCAGAAAAATGATGTGACGCATATCACTTCGAAACAGCCTTGTGTTGCGCGTCTCTTTGTTACACTCGGTCGCACCGAGGATTAACCTATAGGAGAAACGGTATCGCTTATGCGATTGGCTATCTTAGGCGTTGGCGCTGGAGGAGTATTCCTCCTCAGCCGCTTGGCAGAATTGAGCTCTTCAGACTGGGCAGGAAATGAGATTTTTCTGTTTGAAAGTCCGGAATGCCTAGGTGCAGGATCTGCTTTTAATCGAGATCTAGAAGAGGCGGTTATTAATACAGGGCGGTACCGACTTAGTTCTCTGTCTCCTTCTTTTCTCTCTCTCGATGGATACCTTTCTCGGACTCCTTTTGAAATTTCCGACCTAAATAATCGACCTCTCCTCCGTGAAGTATACGGCGGGTTTCTGATTGAATCTCTTTCCCGTGCCCTTCGAATCTTGAAAAAGCATGGTGTGCGAATTGCTCTGGTACCCCAAAAAGCAGAAGAGGTCACCTTCTCAACAGGGAAAGCCAAAGTAATCACCGAAGGTAAGCGTCAAATTGAAGTAGATAAAGTGGTTCTATCTATTGGAGCGTGGGGTAGAAATTGCTCTGTTCAGAGTGGTGAAGTTCCTTATATACCCTCCCCGTACCCGCTGAAGAGGACGTTGTTAAGTCTTGATACTATTCCCGTAGTGGGGGTTCTCGGCTCGGGGTTGAGTGCGATCGATATTGCGAGCGTTTACGGGAGAAGAGATGCCAAAGTGCACTTTTTTTCTCCGAGTGGTCGGTTACCCTGGGTTCAAGTAGAATCGGATACTGATATTTCAGAGCCAAAATATCTTACAGAGGAGAGTATTAATAACCTCCATTGTGATGGGACTCTTTCCGCTTGCTCTGTAATGGAGCTACTTGATGCTGAGCTTGCCAGATTCGAAGTAACTCGTTCTTCCTTCGACGATGAAGATAAAATTGCTCAGAATTGGGAAAACCCATATAGTGACCCTGCCGATCTTTCATGTCATCGAACGATTAGTAGAACCAATCATGCCTTGAATACTGCTTTCGCATATCTATCTGACGATGAATGTCTCAAGATGAGAGAATTACTCGGTCCGGGATGGTCTCGTTATCGCGTACGAGTCCCACTTTCTCGTTGGAGACAGATAAAGAAAATGATTGATACTGGTCAACTTACCCTTCACTCAGGTGTGTGGGCAGATTCCTCTCAATTGGAGTCTGTTCTGGGAGCTGCCGGAGTGAAGGGGTTGGTCAATGCAACCGGATTTTCATCCGGGTACGCTGATGCCCCTCAGCTACTTAGAAAACTAGCAGAAAGGGGCCATATCGGAATGGATGAATCAGGAAGAGGGCGGTCAGACTACTTTACAGGGCGCGCTATTAATACCGAAGGGAGGGCCCAAGACAACCTGTTTCTCATGGGGCAAGCAGCGGCTGGAGGCCTTTTGATTACCTCGGCGCTGGATGTAATTCATTGTCAAGCAAAAAATGTGGCGTTAAGACTGTCCGAAGATTTTCGGAAAATAAAGTAACCAAGGAATTTAGTGATGCAGGAAAAACATCTAGTTATTATCAGCGGAAATGATTCGAGTTTGCCCAATATTTACCCTCCCAACACGAGAATCACCCTTATTCAAACTCCAGACAGGGCCACTGATAGGCAGAAGGAATATGTTGATTCATATATAGAAGTCGAGGAAATAAATGAGGAAACCCTTCTTGACATTCTAAGAGGTCTTGAACTAAACCACCCTATTACGGCATTGGTTTGTTTTCTTGAGCCTGTTATTCTAACTGCGGCACGCGTAGCAGACATACTTGGAATTCGTTCTAACCCCTTGGACGCAGTATCTACAGCGCGGAATAAGGTACTAACAAGGCAGGCGCTGGACTCCGCAGACATTCCGCAGCGTCCATGGCGTGTGTGTGGTAGCCCAGAAGAAGTATTAGCTTTCCAAGAGGATCTTGGGGAAAAACGCATAGTGCTCAAACCGATAACAGGGGCGGGGAGTGCTGGTGTTCGCCGTGTTGAAAATGAAGGCGAAATTCGGGCGTACCTTTCTGAAATTTCTGGCCTGCATAGTTGGGCGCTTCTCGACAACCCGGACTTTCTGGTTCTCGCGGAAGCGATCTTGCCAGGTCAGGAGTTCAGTGTCGAGGCGATGACAGTAGCTGGAACTCATGAAATTATCCAGATTACGGAAAAAGTTACCTCTAGCCCTCCTTATTATGTTGAGTTGGGACATTGGCAGCCTGCCGGGTTAGATGAGAAACAGAAAAACCTTATCTCATTTCGGGTTTCTGAAATTCTTGACGCTATAGGGCATACCATAGGTCCCAGTCACACAGAGGTAATGGTGGATGGTGAAGATGTGTGGCTCGTTGAAACGCATACTAGGTTCGGAGGTGGCCAGATTTGGGAACTTACAGAGCTCACTACGGGAAGGCATATGGCCACGGAAACCATTTTTGCAATCCTTGACTTTCCAATCCCAACGCCGACTTCTCAGTATTCGGAAGCTGCAATCGTTTTCATGGCATGGGCGTTTCATCAACGGAAACCGGAAATACCGGGCTTAATTCGCATCAAGTATCCGTCTCAGCAAGAGCCTAGAGGTATGGAAAATATACGTGATTCTTCCGATTTTACAGGTTATGTGCTGACAGCAGGGAAAAACGCTGCCTCCAATGCCTTTAAAGCGGTGAAGTTTCTCCAAAAGGAAAGTTAATGTGTGCTGCACCTGTTTTGCTTATGTCTCCCGGAAAAGTGCTGGATCGTTTAGGCGGCGCAATACTGTCTAGCATCCTCCCGAAGGGGTCAGTAATTTTCACCTCAGATAAGATTGACGTGGATTTTGAGAAAATTGCGACTTTAGAAGTTTTTAATAATTACACATCTAATGATAATATTCCTCTACTTGCTTCTATCGCAATCGATCAGTTCTGTTTAGAGCAGGTAGTTGTACTAGCTGAAGCTGACGTCCTTAGGGCAGCAGAGCTTCGTGCTAGACATGGTCTTCTCGGACAGCAACCTCAGGAAGCTATGGCGTTCCGTGATAAACCCTTGATGAAGAGCCGAGTTGGTCAAGTAGGGATTCCTGTCGCACCGCATCGGGTTGCAACAACAGCGCTGGAGCTTGTGGAAGCAATATATGAGATGGGATATCCGTGTGTCGTTAAACCGCCTCATGGTCGCGGGTCATCGGGAGTAGAAATCCTTGCAGACTCCTCAGACTTGGATAAGTACCTGCAAAAAGGCCCTTTCAGCGATCGGGGAGATACCTCTAGGATCCTTGTCGAGGCTTATATAAGCGGCGACCAGTATCGTGTCGACGGTATCTGCAGAGGTGGAAAGGTATGTTTTTCGACTGTAGCCCTTTATGTCGGAAGTCATCTTGACTACCTTGCAGGAGGATACTTAGGGTCTGTCATTCTGCCTGAGGAAGACCCTAAAAGTCTCGCGATTTCCTCCTTAGCGCAGAAAGTTTTGGAAGAGGCATTGCCATCCTATACTGGCGCTTTTCACCTCGAAGCCTTCTGGACAGATCAAGGGGCAGTGTTTAGTGAGGTGGGAGCAAGGCTTGGCGGAGGATCAATATCCGAGGAGATAGAAGTCTCACATGGTGTGAATATCACTGCTGAATCTATACGAATCCAGTGTGGAGAATCCAACCACATGAAAAGCAATCCTCAGCGCAGTCTTGCAGGGCAGGTGCATATCTCTCCACGCGAGGGAACATTACTCTGCGCGCCCGAAAAGTTGAACAACTCTTCCATAGTGAAGAGCGAAATTGCTGCCCCAGGGAAAACGTTTAGCCGAATGTCGCATACGAATAGTGAATTTGCAAGAGCTGTCTTTAAGGCGGGAAGTGTGGAGGAGGCGAAAATGACTATTGAGGAAATAGTTAACGAGATAGAAAACGCCACTGAATGGTCTGTCGAGTCAGAAAGGGGAGTATAAGTGTGGAGAAAATTGGATTTAGATGAGATGTCGGCGGTCATGAGCTTGCGAGAATGTGTCCTCTCTTGCCTGAGCAACCCTGACCAATATGTGCGTGAAGACGATGAAGGGGCTTTTGTCAGAGGGCATCTTGGGGAATTTGGTGTCTCCTTCGGTAAATTCGAAAACAACATTTTAGTGGCATATTGTGCTCTTACTACTGATCTCTATGAAAGTGGAGAAATAAGTGAATTTGAAGTGTGCAATCCCAACTCTGGGGATTCAGTATTTGCTGCAGGCATGGTTCATCCCGAATATCGAGGCCGCGGATTGCAGAGAGAATCAATACGGATTCGGATTGAAGAAGCAAAGAGGGGCGGATTTTCACGGTTACTAGCTCAAGTATCACCACGCAACTTTAATTCTCTGCAAAACCTTTTCGCCGAGGGTTTTCAATGCACTCGAGTAGCTTCCTATGAGGATGGCCGCTCTCGTCTAATCCTCTCTTTAGAACTGGACAATCAGTCAACCGGAGATGACGTAATCGAGGATATGGAGTTAGTTCCTGTAAGGGAATTATCTGTAATTAATGATGAGCTAAGAAATGGAAGGAAAGGGCGCCATATAGTCCGTTCGGCATCGGAAGAGTTTATGGTGGTCGGTTCATGAGTCGCATACTTATTACGGTGGATGTGGATGCCGTAACTCCAATGCTGGACGAGCTAACGTATAGTGAAGCGCGCGCACATATTGATGAAATAGAGCAGAGAATGTTTGGCTTAGAAGTCGGTATTCCGCGTATACTTGCAGCATTCCGCAATTATGGTATCTCAGCCACGTTCTTTATTCCTGGTATAGTGGCGGAAAAGTTTCCCAACATTGTTGGGGAAATATATTCAGATGGCCATGAGATAGCTGCACATGGCTGGCGTCATACGCCACCGCGTCTACAACGTAAAGACGACATTAGGCGTGATCTTCAAAAAACTATTTTCGCATTAAAGGCAGCAGGAGTTAGCAAGATTTATGGCTATCGATCTCCCGAGTGGCAAATGACAATGGAACTTCTCGAAGTTTTAAATTCGAGTAATCTTTTGTACGACAGCTCAATGTCGAGGAGAGAGTCGCCGTATCAACTATGTGGGAGGGAGCATCCTTTGCTAGAGCTACCGGTGAGCTGGTCTCTGGATGATGCTCCTTACCTTCTATGCACTTCCCGCTCCTTTTCCCGCCCTGTAAGTGGAAAGTATTTGGGGGAAAAATGGTGCTCAGATCTTTTTGCGATTACTCGTAATGGAGGAACAGGAATTCTTACCGTCCATCCATGGCTAATAGGGAGAGCGTCGGCTTTTACGGCTTTGGAAATGGTTCTCGATTACATGGCACGTAATCCTGAGATTTGGACTGGAACTGCTGTCCAACTAATCAAAGACTCTGATACCTTGGGGTTTCCTCTCGTCGATCCCCGACAAGAAATTTCTTGGTGGGAGGTCCAATGACTGTAGTTTTAGCGGTAGGAGGGATTTCTTCTGCGCACAGCGTGGCACTCTCACGAGGAGCTCAACTCGTGCATGTCCGAACGCACAGGCATCATACTATGCTTGCCCCTGACCAGTACGCCGAGGTTATAGACGTTAGCCATCTCGCAAATCGGCCGTTGAGTCAATTTCGGTATGCGCTTAAGGAAATTGCGGGTATGTCGTTCGATGCCATGTTGTGCTTGCATGATGAATCGGTCGTCCTCGGTGCCCGATTAGCCGAGAGTCTTGGACTTGCTTTTGCTTCTATAAATACTGCGATGGCTACAGTTGACAAAGCCTTGATGCGTAACGTTCTTGCCCAGGATGGATTAAATTCAGTGAGGTATGGGGTCGTTGCTGATGGAGACATCATTTGGGCCACTGCTGCCCCTAAGGGGCCAGTAGTTCTGAAGCCTTCCAGCGGGCGCGCTAGTTTGGGAGTCCAACTGTTACCGGATGTAGATAGCGTTCTACATATTATTAAAAAGCATCCACTGGAATATGAAGGTTTTCTGGTTGAAGAGCGTAAGATAGGGACGGAGTATAGCGTTGAATCGGTGCTTCTATCTGTAGGAGAGTGGCACGGAATAACGTCCAAAATAACGTCTGGAGCGATTGAAACGGGGCATATCCACCCCGCACCCATCGATGAGATGTCGGCTCATACCGTTCGCTCTACAGTAATCATGGCTCTCGAATGCCTTGGCATTAAAAGTGGGCTTCTGCACACAGAAGTGATTGTCGATACTCACGGAAGCGCGCATATTGTCGAAACTCACTTGAGAGGTGGGGGCGACGGCATTTTGGATCTAGTGGCTCTTTCGACCGGTATAAATTTGACGGAGCTCTATGTGGACGACGTGCTTAAACGACTGCATGAATTCCCCCACAGTAGCCTAGAAAAAGTCGCTTGCTGTCAATACTCGCTTCCTAGCTGCTCGGGAATTCTCACAGGGTGGTCGGGGTTAGAGCGGGCTAAACATTGTGACGGAGTCGTTGATGTGGGAACAATCCCGTCTATAGGGGACTGGATACAACCTGAGCAAAAAAGTAGTTATACGCGTTTAGCATGGGCGATTGCTACTGCGGATGACGCACAATCAGCTCAAGACCGGGCTCTGGGAGCGGTTGACGGCATCGTTCCTCATGTGGTTAAGGCGAAAGAATGAAGTTACATCGTATACCGGGTGCTTCTCTCTTACTGGGATCAGGGTTTTTCAATTTTGCCTCTGGTTGCTACACAATCGCTTTAGGGCAATCCCTATTTGAAACGACGGGATCTGTCGGTGCTTTCACGGCCGTTGTAACTATTGAATATGTGGGTCCGATACTCCTGGGAATGCTTGCCGGGAGTCTATCGGATAGAATAAATGCGGCGTTGCTTTGTATGTGGGCCGCGCTGCTGGCTGCTGTATCTTTGTGCGTGTATTTATCAATTCCTGGGACGCTAAGCTCGGCAGGCATCGCATTGGGTCTGGCCATCAATATCCTTAGACCTTTTTATCGCGCGGGTATCTTTGCTGCAGGACCACGAAGTGTTTCTCCAGATAGTCTGGTTGATTACAATCTAAGGTGGACGGTATCCGTCCAAACTGGGCAGATTGTTGGTGGAGCCGTCGGAGGGCTCGTCTTGTCGGTCGCAGGGAGCAAGTTAGCTTTTGGCGTAGCGGCCAGTGCTTTTTTCATTTCTTCTGTGGCGATGTATTTTGCGAAATCTCAAGTAAAATGGGTGCCTAATTCATCTTCTACTGTGAAAAATAATTGGCTTGACGTATTGCGCTATTTTGCCGGCTGGCCTAAGGTTCTTTCTTTGCTTCTTGTGGGCGTTGATTTCGTGACTATTTCTATGTTTACGGTATCCTTAGCGCCCCTCGTGGGGGATATCTTTAATAGTGCTATTTGGTTAGGCATATTAGACGCGTTTTTTGCCTTTGGTGCAATTCTTATTTCATCTATGTCGGGCAGGGTATTTAGTATAAAAAGACGTTCTCATAGGAGGGTAATTTCAGTAGGATATATAATTCAAATCGCCGGGCTTTTGATGGTAGCTATCGGAATAAGGTGGGGTGCAGTCGGTCCTGTTTGTGCTTGTTTAGGATCTGTTGTTTTAGGGGCGGGGATGGCGCTCTCGGCAAGCCAGCAAGTAAGCTTCCTGCAAGATTCTGTCGGAGGTGAAGCTGCTGGTAAGGTTGGGGCACTTCGTCAGGCAGTTATAGGCTTGACTACAGCATCGGCACTTCCACTACTTGGTATGGCTATTGGTCTTAATCTTTTGGCGGCCTACTTAGGGCTGGCTGTTTTCCTAGCGATATGTATTTTTCTCAATTTTTCCCTTAGTAGGTTCGACAATGTTGCGTGGAAGAACTGCTCATAATGAGTAAGGTAAACAAGCGTTACTTTTGGTACAGGGCTGCAGCTTGGTTAAATAGGTCATCATAGTTCGACGATGAACGGTTTTATCCGTCACTGACTTTTCTGCCACCTAAAAATCCAACTCCATACCCCGGTTCGATTCCTGTATAGCAGTAGCATCGAATGGAATAGCAGCAGATTCTCCCTCGGCTACCCTGTCGGCGACAGCCTCAGCAGTGGTCACACCCACGCGGCTACGGAAAACATCGCCCGCAACAGCTCACGAGGCAACCCCACAGACTCCCCACGGACACCAATCCCTTTCCTCTAGTTTCATCACAGTGGCATACTATGGCTCCACAGCCTCGGCCAACTCCACGGCAAATGCGTGCAACCGCATGTCCGTCACTGACGTCACCGGCGGCATCATCTCCCGAGCACCATCCGGCTGCGGGCCACGAGGCGCAATCACCGCACCCAAATCCCGCTCCGGGCCGGCATCGCGACACACCTCATCAAGGAACTGGCGAGCATCGACCCTGCGCACGACGGCTACGTCGGCGTAGTCATCTCTGCCAGAGCCCGCACCGCACCGCCGTAGAGGGTTCCGGCTAGCTGTGGGTTCGCCTCATCTTCCATCAATTACGCGGCAATGTTGGTGGCCGTGACATTCGAACTCACAAAAATAAGCACCCAAAAACACCCTGACCAGCCTGAACGCTAAGCCGTACCCCGTTTTTGGCTCACTTTTGGCTCACCTAAATTCAAGTGCGCAACCTCCATCGCATCCGCCACCGCATCCAAATCCCCATCGAACAAATCAGCGTAAGTATCCAACGTCATCGCCGCCGACGCATGCCCCAACTGACGCTGCACAACCTTCACCGACGCCCCCCGACGACACCAACAAACCCGCCGCCACATGCCGCATCCCATGCACCGTCACCACCGGAAAACTCGAATCCTCCGCCCGCACACGCTCCAACGCACCATGAAAAAACGAACCATGCCCCGGCAACCTCAACGCACCACCATCCGCGCCAGGCCACACAAACTCCTCCGGACCACGCCCGGACACAATCGGCTCCAGCAAATTACACACAAAACGCGGAATGGCAACACTCCGACTCTCATGCGTCTTCAAAGAACCAATCTCAACCCGCCCACCAACAGTCACCGCAGCACGCTGCAAATACGCACGCCGACCACTCAAATTCACATCCCCAACCTGCAACCCAGCCAACTCCGACCACCGAACACCCGTCGTCGCCAAAAACCACACAATCGCCGGCTGACTCGACTCCTCCGCCAACGTCCGCACCTGCTCCATCGTCAAATACACCTTCACCGGCCTAGGCTTCCTCGGCAACCGTACCCCCTTCGCCGGATTCACCGCCACACACCCATCATCAACCGCCAAATCAAACACCTGCGACAACGCATTATGAGCGCGCCGGGCTGATGTGCCACCGAGGGGGAATGTGGAGATCCATTCTTGGATTTCGGAGCGTCGAACGCTGCCGACAGTGCGGGCTCCCCAGGTTGGTTTGACGTGGTTTTTCCAGACGCTTTTGATGGAGCGTAGCCCGGAGGGTTTCAGGTGGGTTTGCATGGCGAGCCAGCGTTCGCCGAGGGTATCGATACGGGTGTTTTCTTTAGTGGGGTCTACCCAGGAGCCTTTGCGGCGTGCGGTGTTTTGGCCTTCGAGCCAGGCTTGGGCGGCGATTTTGGTGGGGAAGCCGCGTTTGCGGGTACGTCGGCCATCGGGGCGGGTCCATTGGACTTCCCAGCGTCGGCCTTTCTTGGTGTTGTACGGGGAAACGGTGGCCATGGGTTTTCACCTTTTATGAAGACTCAGCGGTGTTACCAGACCGAATTTCTCTAATTTTTTGCCTAAACTCGGGCGAAGTAGCGTCGAGGACGCGCTGCTGCATTTGGTGGTTGCGTTCTTTCTTGCGTTGCTGCTTTGCTTCGTGGGAATTTCGTTTCTGCCAGAATGGGGCAGCGCTTCGGAGTTTATTGGGAAAGCATTTGTAATCGTGATCTGTGGAATTCGTCCAGATAATTGAGTTATTGGTAGATCGCAGGTTTTTCCAGACGTTGTTGGCGAGGTCGACTGACCAGCTAAATTCCGATGGGCTTGCGAAGTGGTAGTGAGTAAGTCGAGAGAGTAGTGCGCACGTCCAGTCTGCGAGTTGTACGGTTCCGTACATCTTGCTGTCAGCTTGAATAGGAACTTCAATCACGCTGTTCGTGTCAGGAATGGACCGAGAGTAGATCGCTTTGCCGAGCGTTGCGACTGCTCGTTCTCTGTTGTGAGCGTCAGTGCCGTCCATGATGACAAGCAGCTCTTCACTTCTGCTAGTTGCGTATGAACCGAGGCGTTGGATGGTCTGGAATAGGCAGTGCTGTTCACGATCTTGTGACGATTCGTGAGTTTCCTTTACAGAGCCGAGCGGTTTTTCCTGCCCGTAGAAGAATAAGCGACCTTCAAGCTTCTGCATGTAATGATAGATGCGTCCCAGAGCAGGAACAATTTCAGGACCGTAAAGCTCGATGTTTTTTGTGGTGAGAAGGCTGGCACCTTTCTTCTCCCATCGGCGTGGGTGGACGTCAGCCTTTTCTATCTCCCAAGATAGAAGGTTCTCTTTTGTGAACTCGAAGAATCCGCCCATTGATCGGACACTTGAAGAGGGGAGGATATACCCGGCATAGCCGAAGATAGGATGTTCGTTGTACTTCGGGTGGTTAGGTTCGATGAAGGGGCCTTGATGGCCGAACTCGTCGATGTATGCAATGAGCATTTTTCCGCCTTGATGTGCTCAACGGCCAGCGCTTAGAGCGCTGGCCGCCGGAATTAGCGCGTAACACGTGTTTCAGTGCCGCCACTACTGTAAAAATTACAGTGTTTCTAGGTGTTCCGCAAGCAGGGGGGCTAAACTGGGGCCGCTTAGTCGGCATCAAAAAGTTGAATGACATCGGCATCCTGGCCTGTTTGGGGTTCGTCCGGTGCAAAGGAAGGGGCCGGTAGTATCTCGTCAGTGTTAGGTATCCCTGCTGTGCGTTCGACTGCGGTTCTGACGGGTTCGTTAGTTCTCCAGCCGCGTGAACTGACGCATGGATAAACCTCCGATGTTTCAAATAGGGATATATTATCCACCGGCAGGTTATAGTTTTCCCAAGTATGAAACATCTACTGCCGAGATGCCTTATTGCTTCATGAATCTCACAGCTCGTCGATCTCGATGCCGTTGTCTTCAGCGAAGTGTGGTGTGAACTTATCGCCAAGCTATTTATCTGTTTCTTGCAGGTGTTTGAGGTTGCGTCGGAGAGCCGACTGGAGCTGTGAGTAGTTCTCTGCCTGCGTCACGATTGGAGCGATGTAGGCATTAACTGCTGTCGCGTAGCTGCGAACTGTGGTGATGTTCGGCCTCTTTGCTCCGAAGATTGCTTTCTCGAATCGTGTAACAGCAGACCTGTCGACGCCCATCGATTCGGCTACCTGCGCTTGTGACAGGCCTCGCTGCTTGCGAATAGCGATGAGTTGCTCGATGAGATCTACTTCCGCATCGGCTAGGTCGATGCCCAGCTGATCTTCTGGGGTAATCAAATCGTCCAAGAACATGCTATTCCCCCGTGTCTTCGCCTGCTCTTGGCTAGCAGCAGGCAGGTAGACATATGTGGTGTATCGGCAAAGTAGTCACCCATACCTACGTTCCTCTCTGTTCATCGCCACGTTGTTCAGCCCAATCTTCGTCGCTGCTATCAACTCCGTGCCATAGGCTGTTAGGAGTAGTCGATTTTGGGGGCGGCGTAAACGCCAGTTGATGCCTCCATCGTCAAGGTTCCAGAGATTCGTTGTATTACGCCTTCGCAAGATAACGTTGTTCCATCTCTGAACCATTTCAACAGCTCATCGAAGTATGCGTCTGCTATGGACCCTATTTTCACATCAACATGTGCATCTCGGCCGTTGCGCTTCGTTTTAAGCGTAATCGTGCTTCTGCCATCATCGTCTCGTGCTAGCGCTCTAATGGTGCCCTTGATGAATTCGGAAGAAGGGCATTCAGTAACGAAACGTTCGGATGCTTTTGAAAGGAGTTCGTGTGCTTCGCGTGGAACTACGATTCTTTCAGGCAACCCCTTAACGGGTTCTACCTCTGCGTGTGAAGGCGCCCATTCGAAGGTTGTTTCTGAATCGCCAGACTGAGTTCCATGGACTAGCTCTTCAATACCGGAGAGGAGTTCCTTTGAAACTCCAGCTTTGATGAGCTCGCGCACTTCACTTTGAGTCGGTACTTTCTCAGGTTGGATGATGAGCTTGTCGACTAAGTCAATCGATTGTGCAACCGTTCGGGTGATGGAACGCTCGGGAGAAGGGACTGAGATTCCTTCTTCAGGTGCCATTGGTTCTGTGACAGGTACGTACACGGGGAGAATGTAGGAGCCGCGTTCGGTGTAACCAGCTCTGATGTGTTCGAATCTCTGTCGGCTCGCCTTATCGAGGTTGCTGCCAATGTGGGCTCGCCTTTTCCGTGAGGTGAAAGCTGCTGACTGGAAGATTTTCCGTGTGCCTGACAGAAGTGTGCTAACTACTGACAGCGGTGCGCCGAACGTAATCTCGGGGTCTAATTCAATGTATTGGGAACGTATACGAGTGATATCGACGTTCCAGTGTTGAATCTGGGCATCAATGGTGCGGTAATCGGAGTTTAGAGCCGATGCGATGCGTTTGATTACGCCTTCATACGCAACGGGATCATCGCTGAGCTGAAAAGGAATCCCGACACGGGTTGGTTCTTCAAGATCGCCATTAGGTGCCCAAAGCTCTCCCACGGAACCTTGTGACGCCGCTGTCCAACCGTGCTGCGTGAGCAGCGAATGGATGGTCGTGACGAGTGGGTCGTTATCCACCGTATCCTCCTTCCAATTCCTTGATTGCCCATTGCCTTAGAGTGTCCTCGTGAATCCGATTCGTGTTTGGAATCAGAAGACTTCTGGTTCCGTCTGCGAGATTTGAGACGTTATACCAGTAGGCTTTCCCTTTTAAAACTGTCTGTTGTGCCTGATGCTCTACCCAGCTGTCAACTGAATCGAGCACTAGAACGATCAGATAGACAGGGAGTGCGGACCGATTCCACTTCTCGACCCACTCTGGTTTTATTTGAAATCTTAGCCCTTTATCGGTCGGCTGGATTGCACAAGTTGCTTTCAACTGCACGCGCAGAGGAGCCTCGACAAGGTCGATGGTTGCATCGACTCCGCCTATATCCTCGTCGATTGAGGTCTCTGTGCATGGATAACCGGCATCGGCGCAAATTGCTCGGAAAAAGCTCGCGCTCAAGCGACTCTTTCTGAGATTGCTGTTTAGGCGAGTGAAACTTGCATCAACCATCACGCGCCCCTGATGCTGGGACTTGACCCGCTTATCCCATACCCGGAATCAGCGTCAGGTGACGCCGCCGAATCGCCCGCCTCGCCTGCGGCATCCGCATCTGGTGACTGTCCTGTATCGTCTCGTTGATTCGATAGCGCCCCGCTGCTGAGAAACATATCCACCATCTCGGCAGCATCCACCCGCCGGCCGACACATTCCCGCTCGATGTGCTCCACGACCGAAGTGGGCATCTCATCCAAAGCGCCAAAGCGCTCTTCAATCATCGTGCTAGGCATTGGCCCGCCAACCCTGTCGGGAAACGGAGCATGCCCCGGCTCTGCATACAGGCTTCGAATCATCACCCAGCGCCCATCACCACAGAATTCCCACACGCGCGTACCGTCTCCGAGCGTCACCGCCAACCGCAGAGCAGAAGACTCCACATCTCCCATCTCATCCCACAACCCGAACGCAAACCGCACCAGCCGACCGCGACGCCCGCTATCCAACGCAGCAACCGCCCGCGGCAACTCATCAACCGCCTGATCTAAAACCACCCGCTGCGCATACACCGGCAACGAATCCAAATGACGAATCGACTCACGCAACTCACCCAAATCATCAACACCACCACCCGCGCTGGGCTGGGGTAGCGGTTGCTTAACGACGGGTGGCGTCTCAGATGGCTGTTGTAACTCCGTTGGCTCGCCGCCTTTGCGGATTGCGTCGAGGCTTCCTGGCTCCCATTGCAGAGCGCGTTCAATCGCAGGCCGATTCTTAGCTAAAGGCCAATTCTTGCCGGATTCAAGATTCTGAATAGACCGTGCTGATACCCCTGCGAGTTCAGCGAGGCGCTTTTGGCTAAGCCCAAGATGTCCTCGGCGCTCCTGAATTAGCGCTGCTGTCCGTTCGCCGTTTTTCATGCTTTCAGTGTGGCAGGAAACACTACGAAACAACAAGTGCACAGATATGCGAAAAACGACCTAAATATGCGAAAACCAAGATTGAAATTACGGCTTTGTGCGTTTCACTTGACCTGCATGTTTACGTACATTTCGCCATGTTTCGCATATTCTTCTTGCAGGTGTTTCGTATTGTTGCGCTAGTGTTGTGGCGTGAAGGGCGAAACGAGGTGAAAAGTTATGACGCCGGAAAAGAAGCGTGAAATGCGCCGTCGTGGTGCGACGATTCGTGCACTCCGTGAGGCACGCGGAGCGAGTCCGCAGCAACTCGCAAACAAAGTCGGTATTGCTCGCCCAACGCTTGCAAATATCGAACTAGGCCATAGGGACATTCGACCGGAGCTACTTCCAAAGCTTGCAGATGCGCTTGATGTTCCTCCATCGCAATCATGAGGGCTGATTACATGGAAACTGATCAGGGCAAAACAGCCGCCTAGCCAGCAACACAAACCGCGCCGGGCACTGGGGAAGGTGCCGGGCAACAACCGTCGACAAACGAAAGGAGGGAGGACGAGAGTGGACGATCTAGGAAACCTGAGAAAAGATAATGGCTCCGAGCTTGTCCTCGCGACAGCGCAGGCGGCGCTTAATAATGCCACCGCGCTCGCCACCACCGGGTGTTTTCCACGACATGACAGCAATGACGTCAAAAGTGATGGGATTGCGGCCGTTGTATACGACGCTGTCTCCGAACATTGCGACGATGTGGCGCTTCTGGGCTCGCGCCTTGGGAATCAACTGAGGGTAAATGCTCTCAATCTTGAAGAACAGTTGCGCACCGTAGGACACGTTATCAACGTGCCGATAGTGGGCATCAGCGGGAGCTATGGATTTGCCCGCGTGTTGAACCTCAACAAACAAGGTGAAGTCAACAGCATCGTGGGAGCTTTCGCTGGAGATGCAGATAACCCCATCGTTTTCGATCCGGAATCCCCAGTTGTACTCGAAGTCCTCGCTAGAGACTCGGAGCGCTCTTTCACTGACCGAGTTCGCATCCTCAGCCAGTTTGTTTGCCTGTATTGCGATGCGATTCGATTCGGCGGCTTCTTGAAGTGCCCGCTTAGCGATGCTGTTGGACTTCTTCGCCTTGCAATTAGCGATATGCGCGTACACGAGACCAGCGACACCGATGGGTACTCCGAGGATATCGATTCCGACTGACAGCCAATCCATACCAATAAATCTATGGAACCGAATACAGGGGTGGCGAAAAATGCCAGTCAAACAGCAGCCAGCAAACGAAAGGAGGAAGTAGCGGTGAAGTACATGGATTTAGCCAACGCTAGGGGTGAATTGCGTCAACGAATGTTGACCAGGCTCCATGACAGTGGCTTAAGCCAGTATCTCGTCATCAATGATGAAGAGTTGCTCGAAGATCTCGATGGTCTTACTGAGATACATTTCTGCGTTGGCCATTCGGTCATCGAGGCTCCAATCGCCGTAGCTGCGGGGAATTCGTTGGACCCAGTCGGCTACATCGAATTGGAGACGCCAAGTGATGTCTACTCCGTCATTCGAGTTGAGTTCGATGCTGTGGCGGAGCGCGATCCATGCGGCTTCCAACTCCTCATCACCCCGGATGAAAGCCTCGAACTGATTGCATACACCACAGCGCGAGGTGTCGATGGCTGGGCTGTTGGAATTGACCTGCAGGTCGATGATGCGCCACACGAGGGAATGCCCACGTCGATGGCGGTCAATTCGAGCGAGCTCATGAATCCACCACGGCGCACTTCCGCTGAATCCTTCGGTGGCGTGATAGGGCTGCGTGCGTTCAATAGTTCGGCGAATCCTATCGGAAACCCCATAGGTATTGCACGAGGCGAAAACGTCGGCAGATCTGCACAACGGGTAGGAAATCCGGCCGGCATTTGGCGGAGGGTCCAACTTGGTTTCACCGACAACGATTTCGTACATCAGCCCGTCGAGGGCGGCACGAAGTTGGTACAGCCACTCTCCGAAGATGAGGGACAGCTCGGTTGGCACAGGTGCGGTCGCATGGAGGCGAAAGGAACGGATATCGCCGTCGCTTACAACCCGGCGCTCAATCGGGTTCGCCTTCAGATGTTCGGCACCAAGACTCCACAGCTCGTGGCGGTGCGAAGTCGCTCGCTCTACTCGAGCGACGAGGCGCCTGAATTCGTTTTCACTCATGGGCAAATCGTAGCGGCTGACACTAATCCAACAGCGGCAACAAAACAGGGCAGTAAAGGGGGCCACACATGGAAATAAAAGCAGTAATCGGACGCATGAGAATCGACGCTAGCGAAAGCGGAATCACAATCACGAATGCGGACGACGATGCATCAGTGTCGATTCCTTATCGGGCAGTCGGCACCGTTGCCGAGGTATTGGAGCTCGCAGATAGGTGCATTGCTCCTCCTACACATCCATGGGGAACCAGAGCGGCCCCTTGGTCGGACACCAGCATAAAGGCAGATAAATAAATACAGCCCGAATGGTTACTCAGAGGTTCGATTCCTCTGCCGGGCACTGGCGCGTAGGCGATATGAGAATCGGTCGCCGCAAGCCAGCCACAATGCCGTGGACCTTTCGCACGGCGGTTTGGCTGCGCGCCTCACAAACCAAATAGAAGGGCCCGCCCCCGCTAGCACCAGGGACAGGCCGAAAGTGTTGAAAGGAACACTGCCATGAAGCATACCGCAAGGAACGAGGTCACCATGCCAACGCAAGACCAAGTGATGTGGACGCCCAAGGAAGTCGCCACGCATTTCCGAGTACACGTGAACTATATCTACGCGCTCTTAAACGCAGGTCGCATGCAGTACGTGGGTCCTCGCCGGCCACGGAAGCGATGCTCCGTGTGGAGGAAGACCGGACGCATCTTCTTCGCCGTGGTCTCACGGACGCGATCGATTGTTTGCGTGAGTTCATTGACTGGGCGCGTTGTGGTGCGGAGGGTGCTGCTCCGGAGCCGGACTTGGCGAGGCTGACTGGGCTTGTGGGGGATTCACATGCACTTCCGAATGCCCGGAATCCACCGACCGAGGAATAAATCAAGCATCTTTGCCCCGCTGGGTGGAGCTGTTCGGTATTCCCGAACGGTTCGCCGGCGGGGCACTTTTTCATGCCTCGAGTCTGACAAGAGGGAATCGTAAACAGGTTCGAGCTGCCCATGATTGCAAAACCGCAGGACTCAGCAGGCAATACGTGGTGCATTTTTGGTGCAAAATACCCGTAAAAGTGTGTGAAAAAGAGTGAAAGATAGTGAATACTAACCCAAGCAAAAACCCGCCCCCACCAGGCTAAAAGTCAGGTGAAAGCGGGTTTTAAAATCGTGCCCCCGGTGAGACTCGAACTCACACTGGACGGGTTTTGAATCCGTTGCCTCTGCCAATTGGGCTACAGGGGCGCAAAGCCGTCGATAAGCGAAAATGCTCTATCGAAGCAACTTTGACTAGTCTAGTCCATCGACCCCGAATTAGAAAAACGGCGCTGCGCATAAGCGACGACGCTGACGATTGCGGCGCCGAGAATGAACAGTCCGAGGGCGAGTCCCCAGTCGGAGCCGATGCCCTGGAGCTCGTTGTTTTCGGTCTGCCATGGCCAGAGAGCGCGCAGCGAACCGAGCATCAGGCCGGACATGGCGACCAACGTGAGCGCCTGGTGTGTACTCAGCAGCCATTCGAGGAAGCGGATGAACAGCACGATGCCAATCAGCGCGCCGACGAAGAACGTGCCGATGTAGGCGAAGTTGCGGTCGTGAATCGCGCCCATGGTCGGTGCGTAGAGGCCGATGACCAGCAGGAAGAAGGAACCGGAAACGCCTGGCAGGACCAGCGCACACACGGCAATCGAAGCGGCGATGAGCACGAGCCAGAGAGGCGGCTGCGTCGGTGCGGCCTGGGGGAGGGAAGTCAGCGCAAACAGGGCGATGCTGAAAAACAGGAAGACAGCGATGGCCTTGCCTCGCATGCCCGGCTGACGCAGGGCACCCGGCTGCAGCTCGTTCAGCGGCATGGTGATTGAGGCGGCAATCATGCCCATGAACAGTGCTCGGGAAGCGACCGGCTGATTGGTGACGAAGTCCTCCATGATGCCAGCCATGGAGAAAACTATGGCAACCATGCCGATAGCCACCGGGATGAGCAGCCACCAGTCAATCCTGCGTAGGTCCTCTTTGAAGGTGCCCTTGGAGATCGCCCGCGGCAGGTCGGTGATGCGCTTTGCCGATTCAATCAGGCGTCCGTAGATGCCCGTAATCAGCGCAAGCGTACCTCCGGAGACACCCGGAATCGTCTCGGCGAGACCAATGAGGCCACCACGAACTGCGTTAGCGATGACAACCAGCGGGGTCGGCTTCGGGATTTCAGAGTAGGGGCTCGTGGTCGGCAGCGTAGTCGACTCTGCACCAGGAGCGCTCATATTTTCAGTAGACATCGCAGGCCATTGTATGTCTTCCACCTGAGAAGAAGCGTATTTCCGTGTGTGTATTAACAGCTTCGGGGTGCGATTAAGAACACAAAACAAAAAAGCAGCGCCTGGGGAGGCGCTGCTAATTCAGTGAGTCACGCAGGAGTAGGCGGTATGCGGTGGGTGGTGGAGCTGCTTCCTGAGCTGTTGAGCCGTGCTCGGACCCTAGCCGTGCTCGATAATCTGCTGCAGGCAGCTACCTAGGGCCTCCACCGAGATTTTCGGCGCGTTGGTCTCGTCGATCAAACCGGTGTCGGAAAGAACTAGGTATCCGACGCAGAGGGAAATAACCATCTGGCTGCGGTACACAGCAGTTTCGTGGCTGATGTCCTCTGGGCCGTCTTCTTCGACGCGGTGAATCAGGTCGTCGGCGATAGCTTCATTGAACCGTTCGGCGATGACTTTTGCAGTTTCCTCGGAGTCAAGGGATCCGACGATCAGCGGAATCATGGACTGTCCGGCCATTCCTTGACCAGTCAAAATAGCGCTGGCCATCCGCTGGCCAAGTTCATTGAAGGGAGCTCGGCTGAGCGTGCCTTTGAACTGGCTGAAGTCAATCAGTTCGGCCATGAGGCCTTCTTTGGAGCCGAAGTACTTGATGATGAGCGGCGCGCTAACGCCCGCATCGCTGGCAATCTCCTTCAGTGGCACGCTTCGCAAAGGCTTGCGCGCGAAGTGCCGAGCTGCAGCCGCGATAATGCGCTCGCGGGTGGAATGGGCACTCCGTTGGAAATTGGTCGAATCGAACTCACTCATGCTGACGAGTCTAAAGCCATGAAAGCGTAACTTCGCCAATTGCTTTCAGGCGCACGCGCAGGACGTGGCGATATGTTTTCGCGGCCACCTCAAAGAGGGGGTAATTTCTAGATGCCTCATTTTGGGCAGGTTCTATGCATGTTGTTGAACAATCGTTGGAAAATATGGAAAAACTCCAGGAAAATAAGGCGAATATTAAAGTTGGATTACAGCATTTCGGAAACTGAAACCAAGTGCCAAGCGACGCTCGGGAGGCTCCCTCTTGCGAATCACTGTTCAGGTGGACTAAGGGGCTGCTGAATCCGTTTCAAAATACAGCCTGATTACCGTAATTATTGTTCACCGAAGCTGGTCGGCCAACAGCTCATCCTGCGCAGCCCGCGAGTCCCCAGCGCGAATCTCAGTTTTCCTACGCTGTTCAATATTTTCCTACACTGGGATGTCATGAAGAAGACCCTCATGCTTATCGACGGTCATTCCATGGCCTTCCGCGCGTTTTTTGCCCTTCCGGTGGATAATTTCTCAACCACCGGCGGACAGACAACGAACGCGGTGTACGGCTTCCTTTCCATGCTGTCCAATATCCTCAGCGAGGAAAAGCCCACACACGTGGCGGTCGCCTTCGACGTCGCCCGCGAGACCTTCCGCAACGAGATTTTCCCGGAGTATAAGGCCCAGCGTGAGAAGACTCCTGAGGAATTCCGTGGTCAGGTGCCACTTATTCAGCAGGTGCTGAAAGAAATGGGCATTGTCACGCTGGAAAAGGACAACTACGAGGCCGACGACATCATCGCGACGTTGGCTACCCAGGCCAAGCCCGAGGGCTTCGAAACTCTCATTGTCACCGGCGATCGCGACTCGTTCCAGTTGGTCAACGACACCACCACCGTGCTCTATCCAATGCGTGGCGTCACTACGCTTCATCGCTTCACGCCAGAGGCTATTGAGAAGAAGTACGGTCTGACACCGACGCAGTACCCGGACTTCGCGGCACTCCGCGGCGACCCCTCCGATAACCTCCCGGGCATTCCGGGGGTCGGCGAGAAGACCGCGACCAAGTGGATCGTTCAGTACGGCACACTGGAAAATCTCATCGATCACGTCGACGAAATCCGCGGCAAAGTCGGCGACAACTTCCGCGAGCGCGTCGCAAATGTCCAGCTGAACCGTGACATCACCGAAATGGTCAAGGACCTGCCCTTGCCGTACGGTCCGAACGAGCTCGAGCTCCGGCCCGCTGATGCCCAGGGAATCATCGACTTCTTCGACCGCCTCGAATTCGGCGATAACCTCCGCGAGCGCGTCTTCCGCACCCTTTCTATCGAAGGCGCGGGCGTCACCGCCTCCACCAGTGACAGCGCGACAAAGCTCGAGGCTGTCTCGCTTGACGACGGCGCCCTGGCTGTCTGGCTCGATGAACTGCACGAGCCGGCCGCGTTGCAGGTCGGGGAGCATACCTTGATGATTGGCTCCGCTGATGAGAAGGGCAAGACCTCCAGTCAGGCCGTTTCTCTCGACCTCGGCGAGCTATCCGCAGAAGATGCCGACACACTGCGCGAGTGGCTCGCAGGCGACCACCCGAAGCTGGTGCATGACTGTAAATCGGCCATGCATGCGCTCTGGAACTATGGCTTCGAGCTGGCGGGGGTTATCCACGACACTTTCTTGGCCGCGTACCTGCTGCGCCCAAGTCAGCGCAGTTACAGCTTGGACAACGTCGTCCAGCGGCACCTGGGGCAGACTCTTTCGCAGGCCGACGGTCAGATGACCCTGCTCGATGGCCCGGCCGAAGACGCTTCCCATGTCGCCGCCGTTATCGACCTGGCTGAACGACTGGCGGTCGAACTCGACGAGGCCGGGCTCTACAGTGTGTACGCCGACCTGGAAGTTCCGCTTGCTCCAGTGCTTGGCCGGATGGAACGCGTCGGTATCGCTGTGGATGTCGATGCGCTCGAGGAGCTTCGCAAGCAGGCGCAGGCGGCTACCGATGAGGCGGAGAGTGAGGCTCGCAACCTCGTCGATAAGCCTGAGCTGAATCTCGGATCGCCGAAGCAGTTGCAAGAAGTCCTGTTTGACCAGCTGGGAATGCCCAAGACGAAGAAGACGAAGACTGGCTATTCCACGGCGGCGAAGGAAATTGAGGGGTTGGCGAAGGTCAACCCACATCCGTTCCTGGATTACCTGCTGAAGTTCCGCGAGTCGCAGAAGATGAAGTCAACCGTCGAGGGGTTGATTAAGGCCGTCGCCGATGATGGCCGTATTCATACGACTTTTAATCAGACGGTCGCGGCGACGGGGCGCCTGTCGTCGGCGGAGCCGAATCTGCAGAATATTCCGGTGCGCACGGAGTTCGGGCGACGGATTCGTGAGGCGTTCGTGGTGGGCGATGGCTATGCGCAGCTGATTACCGCGGACTACTCGCAGATTGAGATGCGTGTGATGGCGCACCTGTCGCAGGATCCGGGGCTGATTGAGGCCTACCGACAGGGCGAGGATCTGCATAACTACGTCGGCTCGAAGGTCTTCGGTGTCGGCATTGATGAGGTCACGCCCGAGCTGCGTCGTCGTGTGAAGGCGATGAGCTACGGTCTGGCTTACGGTCTGAGCGCTTTTGGTCTGGCTCAGCAGCTGGATATCCCGCAGCGCGAGGCGAAGAAGCTCATGGAGGACTACTTCGAGCGCTTCGGCGGCGTGCGCGATTACCTGCACAAGGTTGTTGAGCAGGCGCGCAAGGACGGCTTTACGGCCACGATGTTCGATCGGCGCCGCTACCTGCCGGAGCTCAACGCCGACAACCGCATCGCTCGCGATAACGCGGAACGCGCGGCATTGAACTCGCCGATTCAGGGGTCCGCTGCAGACATTATTAAGATTGCGATGCTCCGGGTCGACGATGCTTTACGACGCGGCGGGTTGCGCTCGCGTGTCCTCCTGCAGGTTCATGACGAACTGGTTGTGGAAGTTGCAGATGGGGAAGAGGCGGCAATCAAGGAGCTGTTGCATCGGGAGATGGACTCGGCGGCTGAATTGCTGGTACCGCTGGATGTTTCCATCGGTGCTGGTGTGAACTGGGATGCTGCTGCGCATTAGTGGTGCGAAGGCGGGGCGGAGGTCGCGGCCGGCGGACCTTTTGCGGACTCACCGAGGGCGTGTTGCGGACTTGAATGTCGCAGCTCAAATCGGTATTGTTCGCTAGGTATGCATTAGCATGCCGACTTTGCAGCCTCGAGTTCCGGGGGACATCGGGTTAACTAATTGCCAATGGCGAGATTCGCCGAAAGCGGATTTGGCCCGGTTGTCCAGGAGTTTCTTTGAGGGGCAAGGCCGAAATTGTCCGTTTTTCGATTTCTATCCGCTTCGGAGCACATCTTATATGTCCACTTCTAACGTCCCTCAGGTTGCCATCAACGACATTGGCACCGCTGAGGATTTCCTGGCCGCTGTCGACTCGACGATGAAGTACTTCAACGATGGTGACATCGTTGAGGGCACCGTCGTTAAGGTTGACCGCGACGAGGTTCTTCTCGACATCGGCTACAAGACTGAAGGTGTCATTCCTTCCCGCGAACTGTCCATCAAGCACGATGTCGACCCTGACGAAGTGGTCGAAGTTGGCGATGAGATCGACGCGCTGGTCCTGACCAAGGAAGACAAGGAAGGCCGCCTCATCCTGTCCAAGAAGCGCGCTCAGTACGAGCGTGCTTGGGGCACCATCGAGCAGCTCAAGGAGAACGACGAGCCGGTTACCGGTACCGTCATCGAGGTCGTCAAGGGCGGCCTGATCCTCGACATCGGCCTGCGCGGCTTCTTGCCGGCTTCCCTCGTCGAGATGCGTCGTGTCCGCGACCTCCAGCCGTACATCGGCCAGGAGATTGAGGCCAAGATCATCGAGCTCGACAAGAACCGCAACAACGTCGTTCTGTCCCGCCGTGCATGGCTCGAGCAGACCCAGTCTGAGGTCCGCTCCGAGTTCCTGCACCAGCTGCAGAAGGGCCAGGTCCGCAAGGGTGTCGTTTCCTCCATCGTCAACTTCGGCGCATTCGTCGATCTCGGCGGTGTTGACGGCCTGGTTCACGTTTCCGAGCTGTCCTGGAAGCACATCGACCACCCGTCCGAGGTTGTCCAGGTTGGCGACGAGGTCACCGTCGAGGTTCTCGAGGTCGACCTGAACCGCGAGCGCGTTTCCCTGTCCCTGAAGGCTACTCAGGAAGATCCGTGGCGCGTCTTTGCCCGCACTCACGCAATCGGCCAGATTGTACCGGGCAAGGTCACCAAGCTGGTTCCGTTCGGTGCGTTCGTCCGCGTCGAGGAAGGCATCGAGGGTCTGGTTCACATCTCCGAGCTGGCTTCCCGCCACATCGATGTTCCGGACCAGATCGTCTCCGTCGACGAGCAGGTCATGGTCAAGGTCATCGATATCGACCTCGAGCGTCGTCGTATCTCCCTGTCCCTCAAGCAGGCTGACGAGGACTTCACCGAAGAGTTCGACCCGACCAAGTACGGCATGGGCGACTCCTACGACGAGCAGGGCAACTACATCTTCCCGGAGGGCTTCGACCCGGAGACCAACGAGTGGATGGAGGGCTTCGAGACCCAGCGCGCAGAGTGGGAGGCTCGCTACGCAGAGGCGGAGCGTCACCACCAGCTGCACGCTGCCCAGATCGAGCGTCACCGCGCTGCAGCTGCCGAGGCTGCAGAGACCGCTTCGAACTACTCCTCCGAGTCCGGCGAGGCAGCTCCGGCTGCTCCGGCCGCACCGGCTGCAGACAACGCAGGCGGCACCCTGGCTTCCGACGAGCAGCTCGCTGCTCTGCGTGAGAAGCTGGCTGGCAACTAAGCTAGACCGCTAAGGGCTTATACGTCCCTTTGAGAAATGGCCCCGGCGAGGTTTTCCTCGCTGGGGCTTTTTCGTGCCTTCTTTGCTTTACGACGGGCACCCGCTCGGCCTTTTTTCTAGTGGCGGCTTGGGTGCTTGCTGCATTTTTGGTCCTGGTGTTGGGACTTTGGGCCATGAAGGTGGCACCGCTGTTGCCTAAGGCGGGCTTGCGCTTCACCAGAAGTGGCTTGCTGCACAGTAACCGGCTGCTGGCGAAGCTCAAGCCGTCCTAATGGCCTTGGTGGCCCTTATGGCCGTGGTTGCCCTGTCGATTTTGGTGGCTCTGTCTGTTCTGGCCGCCGTTGACAGCCTGTCTGCCTACCCATATGGTTGATGATATGACAACAAAGTATGAAGCTAACCAGATAGAGGACTCCTCCCATTCCACCGGCGGTGTGTACTCCCAGGAGGGCAAAGACTTTAACCGCGATACTCGCTATATCAATGACCGCATTGTTAAGAACGGTCGCGAGGTAGGCGAGGGGATTAAGACGTGGCCCGTTGAAGCCGGGCGCTACCGTCTTGTTGCGGCTCGTGCGTGCCCGTGGGCACACCGCACGCTTATCGTTCGCAGGCTGCTCGGCTTGGAAGATGCAATTTCGGTCGGAATTCCAGGGCCGGTTCACGATGCCCGCTCCTGGACATTCGACAAGGGGCCAGGTGGCCGCGACGAAATACTCGGCTACGAGCGCCTGCAGGAGGCATTCCTAAAGCGCTTCCCGGACTGCCAGCGGGGCATTACCGTCCCGGCCATCGTCGAGATTGAATCGGGCGAGGTTGTGACCAACGACTTCCCCTGGATCACCTTGGATTTCATTACCGAGTGGACCGAGTTTCATCGCCACGGCGCCCCGGATCTCTACCCGGAGGAGATGCGTGAGGAAATGGATGAGCTCATGGGGTTCATCTATACCGAAATCAATAACGGCGTCTATTGCTGTGGCTTCGCGGGTTCGCAGGAGTCCTATGACAAGGCTTACGACCGCCTGTTCAGCGCCCTAGACAAGGTATCTGAGCGCTTAGAGACCCGCCGCTACCTCATGGGCGACCACATCACTGAGGCCGACATTCGCCTTTACACGACCCTCATCCGCTTCGATGCGGTCTACCACGGCCACTTCAAGTGCAACCGGAACACGATCTCCGAGATGCCGGTTCTATACAACTACCTGCGCGATCTCTTCCAGACACCTGGCTTTGGCGACACCACTGACTTCGTCGACATCAAGCGCCACTACTACGAGGTCCATCGCGACCTCAATCCTTTAGGTATTGTCCCGAAGGGCCCGGAGCTCTTCGACCTGCTCCAGCCGCACGGTCGTGAAGACCTTGGTGGCAGCCCATTTGGTAACGGTACCGCTCCGGATTCAGTCAACCCGGATCCCGTTGAAGAGGGCCACCGCATCGAGGATCTCGTCGTAAAGCACTAACGTGCCGGGGCGTGTCGACGTACCCTTAGAGACATGCTCAAAGTAGGACTAACCGGTGGCATGGGCAGTGGAAAATCTACGGTCGCCCGTAGGTTTGCCGAGCTCGGTGCCGCCATCATCGACGCTGATCAGATTGCTCGTGACGTCGTCGAACCCGGCGAACCGGCGCTGGCCGAACTCGCCGAAGCTTTCGGCGAGGGCATTTTGCTTGACGACGGCTCCCTCAACCGCGGTGAGCTTGCGAAGCGGGCCTTCGTATCCGCGGAGAAGACGGAGCTGCTGAACTCCATCACTCACCCGCGTATTGAGCAGCGCACCGAAGAGCAGTTCAACGCGGCAGGTGACGCCATCATCGTGTTCGACTCGCCGCTGCTAATTGAAATGGGGCAGTCGGAAGTGCAGGACCTCGTCGTGGTTGTGCATACCCCGGTGGAGGTCCGTCTCGACCGTCTGGTGGAAAGCCGCGGTGTAGACCGAGAGGATGCGAAGCAGCGCATCGCTAAGCAAATCAGCGACGATAAGCGTTTGCAGTTCGCCGATGTGGTGCTGGAAAACTCAGGTACCGAGGAGGATCTCGTGCGCCAGGTCGACCGGATTTGGGAGCGGATTATTCAGCCGCTGAACCAGATTCGTCAGCTACAGGCCGGGCAATAGCAGTCCGACCAGTAAACAGTTCCGCAAGCAGACTGACCAGCGGAAGCCCATCTAGGAGGAAGACCGACCGGCAAGATAATCCCGCAGCCGCGCGATCGCCTCCTCAATCACCTCGGCGCGCTTGCAGAAAGCGAATCGCACCAGGTCGCGGTATTTTTCTGACTCCGGGTCATCCACAAAGGCGGTGACAGGGATAGCTCCGACTCGGCATTCCTTGACCAGGCGGGTGCAGGTCTCCAGTGCGTCGCCAAGCCCCCAGCTCGAGACATCGGCGACGACAAAATACCCTGCCTGCGGCGTGAAGACGTCGGCGCCAAGGCCCTCCAGCCCATCGGCGAGGAGCCGCATGTTGCCCTCGAGTTGGCTCGCTAGCTCATCCACCCATGGAGCACATTCTTTCAGGCCACGGGCGACCGCCGGCTGGAGGGGAGTAGCACCGACATAGCTCAAGAACTGCTTGGCCTTGACCACGCCATCGAGCAACTCGGCCGGAGCGAGCGTCCAGCCAATCTTCCAGCCGGTGACGTTGAAGGTCTTTGCGGCGCTGGACACGACAATGGTGCGCTCACGCATGCCCGGCAGAGTGCTGATGGAAGAGTGTGACAATCCGTTGAAGTACAGGCGTTCGTAGACTTCGTCGGCAAGCACAAGCAGATTGTTTGCGATGGCGACATCGGCGATAGCCTGCAAGTCCTCGTTTGTGAGGATGGTGCCGGTGGGATTGTGCGGCGAATTGATGATGATCATGGCCGTTTCGGCGGTGACGGCATCGGCAAGTGCACTGCGGTCGAGCGACCAGAAGCGTTCGGTGTCCGAGGCCGTGGGAATGAGCGGCACCGCGGTATATGTGCAGTTAGCCAGTGCGATGGCGGCTTTGTACGAGTCGTAGTACGGCTCGATGACGATGACGTGGCTGCCGGGTTCGAGATGCCCCAAGGCGGTGGCGGCAATCGCTTCCGTGGCGCCGACGGTGACCAGGCATTCGGCGTCGGCATCGTAGACCTGTCCCGTGCGGCGGGCGCGATCGGCGACGATGGCCTCGCGGAGCACCTTCATACCGCGGCCGGGTCCGTACTGGTTATTTCCGCCAGCTATCTGATGCTGCGCCTCAGCGAGTACCTCCGCCGGCCCGTCCCAATCGGGGAAGCCCTGCCCAAGATTGATTGCATCGTACTCAGTGGCGAGGCGGGACATGGTGGCGAAAATGGTCTCGCCGAAAGGGCGCAAGCGGGAAACGGTCATGGTATCTACTGTAGGTGGAATCTCATGAGTTCGAAGCATGAAGCTGCAGGATGTGATGGTCGTCAGTCCGCGAAGCTGTGTACACCAGCTTTGGCGTGCCATCTCTGAGCGCTACAAATCGAAGCGACAATTCTAGATAAGAGCTTCAGATATTCTGTGCATTCTCTTCCTTTTAAAAAATAGTCTTTACCGCATGCAAGATTGGTCGTGGTACGCCCTTGAGGCTGCCAAATTGGTACAGCTGCGTGGCAGAGTTCCAGAAATTATCGCAGTTATACTAATGCTGCTGACTCTCGGGTTTCTCCTTTGGCTGGTTGCAAAGGGGAACAGCTCTAGAAAACCGGGACTAATTCAAGTTTGCGCGATTGTAGTGGCTGTCTCTGTGGTGAGCACCATCGGCTGGTATGTGCTTAATAAGGTGTGGCGACCGATCCCGGACTACATCGGTATTGAAGTTTTCGGACCATTCGCATCTGGCTTGTCCGGCATCGTTGCTCTAGTTGTAATTGCGTCTTCCAAGAAGCCTAGGCGCATCATTGCGGGTCTTCTCGTCTGCTCACTATCAGTACTCGGCGCCTATGCCGTTCCCAATATTCACTATGGCACGTATGCAAACTTGGCCCAGGTGCTACGCGGACCAGGCAAAGTGCAGGCTTTTGGCGAGGTAGATGGGCTCGCGCCGGTCGCGGATGTTTATCGTCCCGATGACAGTGGTTCGGCAAAACAAACATCCTTGGAACAACGGTGGCGGCCACGCCAAGCCGAAAATATAGGTACTGATAGTAGCGTTCTCGTTCAAGCCGATATCCCTGCTACTAACTTCTCTCCGCGCCCCTCCATCGTCTACCTTCCTCCGGCATATTTTACTCGACCGCGTCCGCTGCTGCCTGTGCTTGTGCTAATGCCAGGACAGCCGGGTACGCCTAAGGATTGGTTGGTAAACGGTGACCTAAAAAACACTATGGACCGCTTTGCTGAGCAACACAATGGATTGGCGCCGATTGTGGCGATTGCTGATCAGCTTTCTTCGAGCTTCAAGAACCCGCTCTGCTCCGATACTGAAAATGGGGCGGTCGCAACCTATCTGGAACATGACGTACCGGCGTGGCTAGAGGAACACTTCCAAGTAGACACTCGACCGCAATCGTGGGCTGTTGGCGGATTGTCCAATGGAGGTACCTGCGCAATGCAGGTTCTCAGCCGTAAAGGTGGGCCGTACCGCACCGTTTTGGACATGTCGGGTGAGGAGTTTCCAAATCTGCACAACCTTGAGACGACTATCGACAAGGGATTTGACGGTGACAAGGCCGCATTTGAGGAAAACAATCCACTTTCGATTTTTTCCTCGGGGGAGGATTTCACCGGGTATTCCGCATTTTGTTCCATTGGCGATAAGGAACCTAGAGACGTCATCGAAGGGCTCTGGAAAGTCTGCCGAGCCGGGCATAGCCAGGGAATGGACGTACAGGAGCGCACCTATTCTGGAACGCACGAATGGAAGGTGTGGGAGAAGTCGCTTGACGACGAGCTTCCCTGGCTCGCGGCGAAAATGAATCTTATTCGGACGCCGAGCCACTAAGTCGCAAGACTACTAAATATGTTTCCCAATACGCCATTAAAAGTGGGCTGTCTGTTTAGATCAACTTCGAGATAAAAGATTGGATTTCAAGGATATGGCGCTACAATCGTTATTTCAGTGGCTTAGGGCGCACGGAAAAATCTTAAAGATTGTTTTCTATATTGCGATAATCTCCATTATCGTGCTTGTCGCTCGTGACCAGTTTGCCGCTATTTCAGGAAGCCAACTTCGAGAAATATTTGTTGATACGTCGATGCACGTAAATGCAATCATCATGGCATTGGGACTGATTGCGTTCAGCGCGACGGGGCTCTACGATTTGGTCGCTTCCAAATACGCCGGTGTGGAGGTGTCACCGCGCGAAGCGTTGAAAATCGGTTGGATTGCGCAGGCCTTTAATAATTTTGCCGGATTTGGCGGTCTCACCGGAGGCACAATTCGCGCAAAATACTATACCTGGGCGAGTGCGGACCGAGATAAGTCCATTGGAGTTTCGGCCAGTGTGTGGGCTGCCAACCTACTTGGATTATTCGTACTGTTGGCAATAACTTTGCCGTACGCAGTGCATTTCGATGGCTGGTTAATTATCGTCGCGATAATCTCATGTATGTATCTACCGCTGTTTTTCTTGGCGGACAGATTGAAACTTGGGGTGATCGATTTAAGAAAAACGACGTTTGCGCAGATAGGAATGCGCGAAAAATGGAATCTTCTCGGCGCCTCTGTTATCGATTGGGCCGCAGCTGGGCTATTTTTCTGGGCATGTGTTCGTGTCTTCACACCGGATTTCTCATTCCCAATTGCTATCTTTATTTTTGCAACCGCGACTTTGGCCGGATTGCTATCTTTCCTGCCCGCGGGTGCCGGTAGCTTCGACCTCACGGTGATTGCACTGTGCGCCAAACTTGGCCTCGACACTAATCAAGTTTTGCTTGGGCTGGTACTGTATCGCGTTTTCTATTACATCGTTCCGTGGCTGTTGGCCACGGTCGTGTGGGTCGCCGACAGCGTGAAAGAACTCGAGTCCGATTTTCCGCACCGTGTCATGGCGCGGGTGCTGGCTTTAGTAACCGTTTTTTCTAGCCTCCTGCTCTTTATCTCAGCGCTAACACCTGAAATCGCCTCTCGTATTCAAATCATCCAAGAGGTTTTGCCAAGTACTGTGCGGAAGGCATCGCACTTGACAGTGTTATTTACCGCAGTCATGTTGCTTATCTTGGCGCGCGGGATTAACCAGCGAGTTAGGCGTTGTTACCAGCTGGTCTTGGTCTTGCTCGGTGTGGCAGCTGTTGCTTGTTTAGCCCGCGGAATCGACTATGAAGAGGCTATTTATCTCGGGGTCTTTGCACTAGCACTATTTGCATCGCGCAGTGCCTTTGACCGAGATCCACTCCCATTAAAGTGGAGTAGTTTCGTGCCGACGGCAGCTCTGGCGATTGCTATTCCAATCGTGCTTTCGAGTTGGCATGCGCTTCGGGTAAACAAGGTGGTCAATGTACCCGCACCATCCCATCATGCCAATACCCACTGGCCAATGATTCTTTTCTACGTAATGCTCGCCTGCGCAGTGGCAATTGCGGTATTGTTTTCTCGTTGCCGCGCTCCAGAGTTTGAGGAGCCATGCGAAGAGCAGACACGTCGTTTCGAGAAGCTGATTGCAAAATGGGGTGGAAATGCTTTCTCGCACCTATATTACCTAGGCGACAAGCAGGTCTTCTTTACCGTCGATAAGCGAAATGGTGCGGATAGAGCAGCACTGTTGTATCGCCCGCAGGGTACGACATTGATTGCACTCGGTGACCCATTTGGCGACCCGGATTCTTTCAATCAATTATTCGCGGACTTTATTGATTATGCAGACACCTTTCAGTGTTCCGTCGCATTCTATGAAGTGGGCGAAGAGCATTTGGCGCGGTGCGTCAATGAGGGGATGAGCCTGGTCAAATTAGGTGAAGATGCGACGGTTGATATTTCTGGCTTCACGAGAGTCGGTAGTAAAGGCAAGACCTTCCGGCGCATGCACAACAAGTTGGAAAGCTCCGCTTGTACTTTTGAAATTGTCGAAGCACCGTACAGTCCAGACCTCATTACGGAATTGCGAGATGCATCGCAGGCGTGGCTCGGAAAGCGCACAGAAATGAGTTTTTCTCTCGGCTTCTTCGACGAGAATTATCTATCTCGTGCACCGATTGCCATAGTCCGATCGGCAGACTCAGATCGTATTGAAGGGTTCGCATCGCTAATGCCGCAGGGGTTAAGCGTTGCGTCGGTGGATTTGATGCGCATTCGCCCCGATGCGCCAGATGGCGTGATGGATGGCATTTTCGTGAATCTGATGGAGTGGGCAAAGAACCATGGATATACCGAGTTCAATTTTGGCATGGCACCAATGTCAAACACAGGTGCCCGACCGCATTCTAGGCTCAGCGAAAAAACGATCTATTTGGTGTACAACTACGGCGGACGGATTTATAACTTCCGCGGGCTGCGCAATTACAAGGAGAAGTTCAAGCCTGTATGGAAGTCTCGGTACTTGACCTACACCGATGTGAAATCGTTGCCTGCCATTACCGCAAGTCTGTCGAAACTGATCAATCGGCCAGGGCAGTATTCAGCAATTGCGCTGTCAACGAGTGAAGACGAAATGCCTGCTCCCGAAATGGCAATCAACGCTAATTGATATAAATCCGTGCGTCGTTTCCGCCGCTGCACGCCACGACACCATCGCCCTGCGTGCCGCAGCTGACATCGTAGGTCTGGCCGGTCGCAGGGCTCGTTGCCTGAATATTCGGCTTCAAATTATCGCGAATGTTATCAGCGGTGGCGTTGAGACCGTCGGTCTGCTGATGGAAGACCTCGGTGGCAAACTCACAGCTGGTATTCGGCCCGGCAACGACCAGATTCGTGCGGTAACCATCGCCATACACGCAAACAGTCATCTCCTCGCCCCCGGTAAACGTGGTCCCCGGCGACGAGTTGCTGTAGATGATGTCCCTCATCGCCTGGCCGATGTCTGCATTTTCGCTTGACGACGAAGACGTGGTTTCCGTATCCCCATTGGTTTGTCCACCATTTTGTGATGGGGCCGTCTCGGAAGAATTTGCATCGTCGGAGGTGTCGTCGGAGTTTCCGGCAGCGCCACCGTTATTGCTGCCGCCAGCATCAGAGTTTGAGCCGGTTGGGTTCGGCCTATTCTCTGAGTTTGCGTTTGATGCGTTGCCGTCAGTCTGAGTCATGGTGGCGGTGTCAGCTGCCGATTGGCTAGTTACTGCGCCGTCGTTTTGAGAGCAGGCGGTGAAGGTCAATGCGGTTGTGGCGAGGATACCGGCGATGAGTGCACGTCGTGAAGCAAAGGTGTGGTGGGTGTTCGTAGGCGTCACGCAGTGGGCAGTAGGGAGTTTTCGCACTATGAAAGTAATAACGATTCGATGAAAATCAGGGCGGTATTTCGACCTGTTTTCTAGAGCCAACCATTGTCGCGAGCAGTTTTCGCGGCCTCGACGCGGTTTGAGGTATTCGTCTTCGTGATAATTGACGACACCTGATTGCGCACCGTGCCCTTGGCAATGAAGAGCTGGCCGGCGATTGTGCCCGTATCAGCGCCTTGGAGAATCAGTCGAGCGATCTCGACTTCGCGGTCGGTCAGGGGAGAGTCGGCCGTGAAAAGTGAGGCCTCGGCCAAGGCCGGATCGATGACTCGGAGGTCGGAGTGGATGCGTCGAATAGCTTCTGCGAGCTGCTCAGGAGGCGTGTCCTTTGCCAGGAATCCGCTGGCACCGGCCTGAAGTGCGCGTTTGAGGTAGCCGGGGCGAGCAAAAGTAGTGACGACGAGGCAGCGGCAGTGGTCAGAAATTTTCGCGATGGTGTCAATGCCGTTGAGGCGCGGCATTTCGATGTCAATAAGCGCGACATCGACGTCCTGCTCGATGACTTTTTGCGTTGTTTCAATGCCGTCGGCGGCTTCAGCCACGATGTCCAAGTCCGGTTCGGTTTCCAGTAGAGCCTTTAAAGCCCCTCGAACTAGGTGCTGATCATCAGCTATGAGAACGCGAATCATCTATTCTCCCGCGCATATTCGGTGACGGTTGTGTCAGTGAGGTGGTTTTTGGAGCTTGTGGTGGATGAACGGCCCGCGTGGTGGGAGCGGTGCGAGCGCTGCAAGCGTGACTGCGTCATCGTGGCCACAAGGCGAGTGCCGCGACCTGGTGCGGACTCGATAATGAGGTCACCGCCAGCATCCTGGACACGCTGCTTCAGCCCAGCCAATCCACCAGCGGCGACAGTTTGGCCTTCGCCCGTGGTAGCCGCGGAGGAATCGCAGCCTAGGTCGGAAATGTCGAAGCCGATGCCATCGTCGATGATTTCCACGCTGGATGGTGTGAGTTCGATTGAGACATTCTCCGCCTCAGAATGCCGAATGATATTGGTGGTGGCCTCGCGAATCACCCAGGAGAAGAGTTTCGCATTGGTGGTTACACCGCTGGAATCGTCGGGAAGCGAAGCCTCAATGTGTGCGGTGTGGAATGCCCGCGCGGCGGCGGCGAGCTCGCCTGCGAGATCCGGCTGGCGCATGCGTGTGACTGTTGAGCGGACTTCGGCAAGCGATGTGCGCGACAGAGCGGTGATGGCCTCGAGTTCGGCAGCGGCGGCATCGGGGTTGGTGTGGACCAAACGCCGCGCGACTTCAGATTTGAGCGAGATGACCGTCAGCGAATGGCCCAGCACGTCGTGGACATCGCGGGCGATGGAGTCGCGCTGCTGGCTGAGCTCAATTTCCTGGTTGAGCTGGGCTCGTTCCTGGGAGAACCTGCTGAGTTGAACAACGCAGCAGACAACGACGGCCCAAAACAGGGCATCGATGGGTAAGATGAGACCGCTTTCCGGAGCCAAGAAATGACTAATGGTAACGATTGTTGCGCCGAGCACGCCAATGCTGAGGATGGCGGGGATGATGGGCAGCATCCAACTGAGCAATGCTGCGACAAATGGCAGGAATGCGCTGGCGCCGTTTCCCACAAGCGGGATGGAGAGCAGGCCGAACGCTGCGACTATGCACAGGGCAAGTATGTTGCGAGCTCGTTGCAACCAGCCGCGAGGATAGTAGTGAAGTGAGCCCCAGATGAAGATGTACACCAGCGCAAAGCTGACAATCAGCGCAGTTATCTGAGCGACCTTTTCGGCGCCGAAACCGAAGAAGACGAAGGGTAAAACCACAATCCAGATGCCAGCCGACAGTGCGGAGTAGACATGGAATCCCTGGAAGGGATGGCTGAAGCTGCGTCGCAAAGTGGTTGTCATAGATGCCTAGGCGGTCTCGGTCGGTGGCAGAGGGAAGTTGGTCTAGTTAGTCACAGGTTAGATGGAGGCGATGGCTATCGCTTGGGTTTGCTATCTAGCCGTGTTTCGCCGCGCTATTTACAGCCGCGACTTCTCGCGCTTGTTCAGATATATGCAGAAGCCGATTAGCAGGATGCTCCACACTGCAACATTGACAATGGGCACCCACAGTGGCTCGGTGTAGAGTCCTGCACCAGTATCCGTGCTGGGAGTAAGACCTGCGGTCAGCGGATACCTCGACAGAGTCACAGAACCGAACAGCGGCGTGAAGCGGCTGATTGCCAGCAACGTGCCCTGCATCGGGATAAAGAGGTTACCGAGGTAAGACAGCACGACAATCGAGCCCGACGCGATACTGAGCGCTGACGGCTTCGGCAGCAGCAGTGCCCAGGCATAGCCGTAGAAACCAAACGGCAGACAGGTTACAACACAGAGAATGAAGCTGACAATCCAGGCCCGTGGCTCCATCTCGGCGCCGATGACGAGGCCGAGAAGATACATTGCCGCAATCGGCAACACTGCGGCGAAGAGCACCAGAATTGCCTGGCTTAGTACAATACGCGACGTCGACATTGGTGTCAGCGCAAGCTGGCGACCCCATCCCGTGGTTTGCTCCATAATCGTTTGTCCGGCGCTGGCCACCGCTGCTGTGACGCCGCCGTAAATAGCCATGCCAATCATCACGTAGGCGGTGACATTGCCGTGAGGGAAGGCATCGCCGCCGCGGTCGAGCGAGGCACCGAACACCAGAAAGAACAAGATGGGCAGGCCGATGGAGAAGAACAGGTTCGACCAGTCGGACAGATAGCGTTTGATCTGAATGGCGATGTATGTCGACAGGCCGTGGGATTCGGTTAGCTTTGTTGCGCTGGTACCAGCAGTCGCGCCGGGTATGTCGGACGAAGTTTCAGTCGCGGTGTACGTCATGGTAATCCTTTCCAGTTATTTCCTTTAGTTCCCAGCAGCCACGGCGACATCGGGCGTGGCATCAGCTGCAACATCTGCGTCACGCTGCATAGAAATGAAAATGTCATCAAGCTTCGCGCGCTGGACCGTGAAGTCGGTCGCATCCGTCTCCGTTACCAAGTGACGAAGCAGTGAGTCCGAATCCCGTGTCCGCAGCCGCACGCGCCTACTGGTCCCGGCCGGTTCCCCAGCAGCGCTACTCAACCAGGTGACCTCATCGACCTCAGTGCGCTCTGAAAGCTCCGGTGCCGCACCCGGAAAATTAGCCTCAACCAGCACTGATTTACTCAGCGCAAGCATGCTCGGCGTATCCAAGTCCGCCATGATACGCCCCTTGTGCAGCATGATGATTCGCTTCGAAAAATCCTCCGCCTCATCCATGTAATGCGTGGTGAACAACACCGTCGTGCCACGCTCCGCCCGGGCATGAATATCCGCCCAAAAATTGCGCCGCGCACTCGGATCCATCCCCGCTGTCGGCTCATCCAACATAATCAACTCCGGATCACCGAGCAGGGCCAACGCAAACTTCAATCGCTGCTGCTCACCGCCCGAGCACTTACCGACTTTCCGCTTCAGCAAGGGTTCCAGCCGCGCTTGCTTTACGACGTCCGCCAACGCCACATGCTCCGAATAGCCACTGGCAATCATCTTGAGTGTGTCCTCGACCGTTACGTCGGGAAGCAAACCGCCCGTCTGCAAGATAGCGCCGACCTGCTGAGCATTGACCGCGTTCCTGGATGATTGGCCGTTGACTTCGATGCGGCCGGCGGTGGGTGTGGTCAGGCCGAGGATGAGATCGATAAGTGTGGTTTTGCCTGCGCCGTTTTCACCGAGGATGGCGACGACCTCACCGCGGCGGACGGTGGCGCTGACATCATCGAGTGCGGTTACCTGGCCTTTGCTGAATTGCTTGGTGATATTGGAGAACTCGAGAATTACGTCCGGATTCATAGTTCCAAGTTCAGCGCGGATTAGAGGTATGGACGTATAGGTAATGTCACGAATTGCCCATGACAGGTGTCATTGCTTGTTGGCGTAGCCAACCGTTGGATTCCACTCCCAGACTTTCTGGCAGGCAGGCCATCCTGGTTTATAGTCCACGCGGGGACGGCGCTTTTGTACCCATCGGATTGCCTGCTCGATTTCGTCGAGGACGCTGTCGAGATTCCAATTGATGCATGAGTCTGTGAACCGCAGGACTATCCAGCCGTGCAGCGTGCCGGAGTTGGTCTTCCAACGATCTGAGATGAATGAGTCCTCGTTCGCGTGGTACTTCTCGGAGTCGACTTCGATGGCTATTTTCCACTGGTCAAGTAGGATATCGAAGCAGTAGGGGTCGATGAAGTGGTTCATTCGGATCCGGTACCCGCGCTTAATCAATGGGCGAGCCAGCTTGCGCTCGAGTTCGCTGCATGCGCCGATCGGCGTGGTGGCGATGGTTTCACGCAGCCATGCGGGGACTTTCCGCATCCGGCTGAGGTCGTGGTTGAGTCGCTTCTCGCCGTCCCGGCCGGCGTAGTGTGTTTCCAGGATTCTGCGTGCATAGTCTTTTGAAGCTCGTGCTGCCCAGAGTGCTTCGACAACTGGAAGGCCATTGATGCTGGTGCAGGCCGGCAGGCGGCTATGCCTAATAGAGAAGGTTTCGGCCTGAACTGATCCCGCGCCTTCCGTCTGGATAGGAAATGTCAGGGGAAGTCTCAAGTGGATTTGAGCTGCGCTTTTACCGCTTAGAGCAATCTTTTTGTAATGCCCTGTGATTGCTCGGGCGACTGAGGCGGGAGAGTGGTCGTCAATGTAGAGGCCACGTACTAATTTAGTTAGTCTGCCTTGTTGTAGGAGGGCTCTGGTCTTTTTCTCTCCGATGCCGAGTGCACGTAACTCGGCCGTGGTGAAACTTCCCATGGTCGGGACTCTAAGCCTTTTTGATTCAGGGGCTTTTCTTTGAGAGAGGCTCCGCGTCCAATCTGTGGACAACTTTCAAGGTGTGGATAATCCAGGCCGCCCGCAGCCGCGCAGCCGCAGCCTCAACCTCAACCTCGTACCCGCGGACCATCGATAAGACGGCTTGCGCTTCACCAGGAGCCAGTCGCTGCGTACCAAGGGCCAGCTGGTGAAGCGGAACCCCGCCTGCGGTGCCTGCGGTGCCTGTGCTGGCCCCAAATCCCCACAGCCACCCCAAAGCCCAGGGAAGCGAGCATAACCAGCCCATGTAAAGCAGCCTTCGCTACGCTGGGAACTATGGCATTTGCAGCAGAGCAACCCGTCCTCGCGCACTCGGAGTTCCGTCCCGTCGGTGAAGTCGAGCGCGCGGAGGGAACCTTCGAGGTCATCAGCGAGTTCGAGCCCTCGGGCGACCAGCCGCAGGCAATCGCGGAACTGTCGGAACGCCTGGACAGAGGCGAGCGCGAGGTCGTCCTGATGGGTGCCACGGGTACCGGTAAATCAGCCACTGCGGCGTGGCTGATCGAAAAGGTGCAACGGCCAACCCTCGTCATGGCGCCGAACAAGACTCTGGCGGCTCAGCTGGCCAATGAGCTCCGCAGCCTGCTGCCAAACAACGCGGTCGAGTACTTCGTTTCCTACTACGACTACTACCAACCAGAGGCCTACATCGCGCAGACCGATACCTATATTGAAAAGGATTCCTCCATCAACGAGGATGTGGAGCGCCTGCGCCACTCGGCTACTTCAGCGCTGTTGTCGCGTCGCGACGTAGTCGTCGTCAGCTCTGTTTCTTGCATCTATGGCCTGGGTACCCCGCAGTCTTACCTCGACCGTTCGGTGTGGCTGAAGGAGGGCGAGGAAGTCGATCGCGACCAGTTCCTGCGCCTTTTGGTGGACATTCAGTATGCCCGCAATGATATCGCCTTTACCCGCGGCACCTTCCGAGTAAAAGGCGACGTGGTCGACATCATCCCGGCCTACGAAGAAAAGGCCGTGCGAGTGGAGTTCTTCGGCGACGAGATTGATTCGCTGTACTACCTCAATCCAGTCACAGGCGACGTCATCGACCAAGCCCCTGAGCTGCGCATTTTCCCTGCTACGCACTACGTCGCCGGCCCGGAGCGCATGGAACGTGCCGTCGCGGACATCAAGGCCGAGCTCGCCGAACGCCTGGCAGACCTAGAAAACCGCGGTAAGCTGCTGGAAGCACAGCGTCTGCGCATGCGCACGGAGTACGACCTCGAAATGATCGAGCAAGTCGGCTTCTGCTCCGGTATTGAGAACTACTCGCGCCACATCGATGGTCGCGCGCCGGGCTCGGCCCCCGCGACGCTCATCGACTATTTCCCGGAGGACTTCCTCACTATCATCGATGAGTCGCACGTCACTGTGCCGCAGATTGGCGGCATGTTCGAGGGCGATGCCTCCCGTAAGCGCAACCTCGTCGACTTTGGTTTCCGCCTCCCGTCGGCGCTGGATAACCGGCCGCTGACGTTCGATGAATTCGATGCCCGAGTGGGCCAGGTCGTGTTCATGTCCGCAACGCCGGGTGACTATGAGCTCGAGAAGGCCGGTGGTGAGTATGTGGAGCAGGTCATTCGTCCGACTGGGCTGGTGGATCCCAAGATCGTCGTTAAGCCGACTGAGGGACAGATTGATGATCTGATTGGCGAGATCCGAAAGCGCACCGAGCGTGACGAACGCGTCCTCGTGACCACCCTGACGAAGAAGATGGCGGAGGACCTGACCGACTACCTGCTCGAAAATGGCGTGCAAGTGCGGTATATGCACTCGGATGTGGATACGCTCAAGCGCGTTGAGCTGCTGCGACAGTTGCGTCTCGGTGAGTACGACGTGCTGGTCGGTATTAACCTGCTGCGCGAGGGCCTCGACTTGCCCGAGGTTTCGCTGGTGGCAATCCTCGACGCTGACAAGGAGGGGTTCTTGCGTTCGGAGCGTTCGTTGATTCAGACGATTGGTCGTGCCGCGCGAAACGTTTCCGGCGAGGTGCACATGTACGCCGACAAGATCACCGATTCCATGCAGTTCGCCATCGATGAGACGGAGCGGCGCCGCGAAAAGCAGATCGCGTACAACACCGAGCATGGTATCGATCCGCAGCCGCTGCGCAAGAAGATTGCGGACATTCTGGATCAGGTTTACGACAACGCTGACACTGATTACGAAGGCAAGACCGGTGCGCCCGCCGATGCGCTGCTCTCGCGTGCCGACGGCTCGGGCGCGGCCGATGGTGCCAGCGGTAAGCAGATGCCGCGGGCTGAGCTCGAGGTTCTTATTGCAGATTTGTCGGAGCAGATGGCCGCGGCTGCGCGTGAGTTGAAGTTCGAGCTCGCGGGGCGCTTGCGCGATGAGATTTTCGACCTCAAGAAGGAACTTAAGGGGATGATTGAGGCCGGTGTCGAGTAGTTTTTTGCTACTGTTGTGGGAAGTAAAACAGTGTATTCGCGAAAGTGCCTCTGGCCAGTGGGTTCGGGGCAACGACGGCGTTACGCACGATGAACTGTTTTAATGCAACTTCCACAGTGAGGGATAGTTTTCATGAGTGATTACAAGACCATTGTTGTCGGCACGGATGGTTCTAAGTCGTCGCTGCTCGCAGTAGAGCGCGCTGCCTCGATTGCTGCCGCTTTCGATGCCACCCTGGTTATCGGCTGCGCTTACTACGAGACTGCAGAGGATGCGTCCAAGACCCTGCGCCAGGATTCGGTCCAGGTCCTCGGTGATGACCCGGCTCAGAAGAACCTGGCTGCTGCTAAGGAGGCCGCAGAGGCCGTCGGCGCGACCAAGGTTGAGACTGAAGTTCGCTCGGGCTCCCCGGTTGAGGCTCTGATGTCGCTGGTCACTGACCGTCGCGCGGACCTGCTGGTGGTTGGTAACCGTGGTATTAACTCGCTGACTGGTCGTCTGCTGGGCTCCGTGCCGGCGGATGTTGCTCGTCAGTCGGACTGTGATGTCATGATTGTTCACACTGTGAGCTAATAAAACCGTGAGCTTACAAAACGGTGAGCTAACAATTTAGCTTTCGTTTTAAACCGGCGCCTCTGAGTTGAGGTGCCGGTTTTTCTATTGCCGTCCGGTGATAACTCCTTCTTCAACTACAAAAGGCCAGCTAATTCCATTTCTAGTTAAGACCTGGTTGCGAAGGGATTCAGGAAGAACTTCGGTACGGCTGCCATAGCCCATGAGGTACTCGTCAAAAGCGGGCAGTCGAAGCGTCAGTGAAAGCGCGGCTTCAAGCTCGGCCTCAGTTACGTTCTGCTGCCATGCCGGCATGAAGTACTCATTTTGCGTGAGGGGTTCGCCGGTGAATTCTGTGTCAGTTGGCGCGTGCGAAGAGGCGGAGGAATCGAGGGAGAAAGGAACTATTAAGTGGTCGATAAGCTTAAGGGCCTTTTTCGCTTGAGTTTTCGTCAGTCCCAGCCACCACGCGAAGTCAGCTACACAGATAGGTCCGCGGGAATCAACATAGCGCCAGGCAATGTCGGCCAGCGTGGATTCAGCTGAGTGTCCTGTGCTGGAGCCCTCTGTGGTTTTTTCTGAGAGGCCGCCTTTGAAAGTTACGTCGGTAAGCAGGACGAAGGTATCTTGGGCTCCTTTTCGTGGCCCTTGGATGACAGCGCCTTCGCCGCCGAATGTGCGCAGTAGGTGAGGGCCTCTTTGTTCCGTGGGGTCTATTCCATGATCTGCGAAAACCTCATAGGCTTCGGTCCGAGTCAGCGGGTCGGACAGACCACGTGAGCGCAATTCGGAATGAAATGCTGCCCGTGCGGTCTGCACATCATCTTGAGAAAGTCCGAGTGTCGTACGGCGTCTTGCTGCCGCCTTTTCGATGCGCGGATTCGTCAACCTCATAATTGCTTCCGCGTCTTGTGCTGAAACAAAGTGCAGGGTGCCTCGTTGAGACCAACAGCGAACGATGTCGAAAGAAGAAATGGCTGCTAAAACATCGTCGGAGGTGCTGCCACTGCGTAGGGCGATGGCATTAACACCGTTCGAATAATTCTGCCCTTGTAGAGCAACCATGCCATGCGTTGCTGATAATGCAGGCGACTTGAGATTTGTATTCCAATCGCTGCGTGCTTGACTTGCAGCTAACCTCTGGGCAATGAGACGGCGTGCGCGAAGTTCAGCTAACTGAGGTAGATAGTTTTGGGACATTATGTCTCACTCATTCTGTACGGCACTATCCTCGTCATTCTAACCATTGCAGCTCCGGCAAAACGCTCGACTGCTGAGGCGCCACAACAATTAGTCCCTGGGTCGCACGAGTCAGTGCAACATACAGGTCCTGTAGCCCCTGCGGAGATTGCGCCACAATCTGGTCGGGCGCGACGACGATGACCTCGTCGAATTCCAGGCCCTTTGAGGTCGTGATGTCGTAGACCGCGCAGTTGGTGAGTTTGTTGGGGCGAGTAGCAGGTGCGTCATTGGCGCTAGTCGCGTCGGCAGCATTAGAGCCACCAGCCCCGCCATCTTCGCCATCTCCACCAGTTCGACCAGCGAGAAAATCCCGCACCTCCGCGCGCGTGGCTTCGAGCAACTCTGCCGGGGCGATGACCGCGACCAGGCGATCCGGTTGTGCAACCCGCTCCACATGTGCCAACGCCTCCGTCACGGTGCGAGCCTGAACAGGCTTGCGGCCGGTCGCGCGAATCGACTGCGGCGCCTCCAGCTCCGAATCAATCTCAGCCAGGACGCTGGCGGCAACCTCCATCACCTCAGCAGGGGTGCGGTAGTTGACGGTCAGCTCGTGGAGATGCCACCTCGAGCCGATGATCGGTTCCAGCACATCGTCCCAGGTCGCGGCACCTGCGGGTGAGCCCGTCTGGGCCACGTCGCCGACGAGGGTCATCCAACCATTGGGGCTGCGGCGGCGCAGCATGCGCCAGGCCATCGCGGAGAGTTCCTGAGCCTCGTCGACGATGACATGGCCGTAGGCCCACAGGCGATCCGCCGCCGCCCGCTCGGCGGTGGATCGCAGGTCGCGCTCACGGTGGCGTTCGGCCAGTGCCTCGGCATCGATGACGTCGTACGCAGATAGAATCTCGGCCTCGAAGCCGTCGTCAAGGTCCTGGGACGCAGAGCTGGACAGGGTATCCAACGCGCCCTGCGCCTCCTCGACGCGGGCCTGCCAATTCTCGTCATCGGTCTCCGCTTCACCAACCGGACCGAGGAGCTCCGCCAGCTCGTCGAGAAGCGGGGCGTCGGAAGGCATCCAGTCGGTGCCTTCCGGCCGGTAGAGAGCCTCGCGCGTCAGCTCGTCGTAATCGCTGGCGGCGTAGTCGATGGCCTCGCGGGAACTCAGCAGTTCCGACAGCACCTGCTCGGGTGTGAGTGCGGGCCACAGCTCGTCGAGGATGTCAGCGACTGCTCCGGATTCGTCAATTTCGTCGCGCAGGTCGGCAACGTCGGTCACGGACAGCAGGTTTTCGCCGCCCAGCGGGTCGGCGCCAATGACCTCGGCCATCTGTGCGGCCAGGAGTTCCACCACGTGATCCCGGAAAATCGGACGTGCCAGATTGTGTGGTTTACGAGTCCGCCGCGCACGCGTTCGCGCGGCTTTCACCATCTCTGGCGTGATGGTCAGGATGATGTTGTCGTTATGGACTTCAAGCGACTCCGCGGGGAGCTCCTGGTAGGCCCGCACGGCTTCGCGCAGGATAGTGAGCATCTCAATCGAGCCCTTAACTTCCTGCGCAACCAGGGGTTCGGGGTTGTGCCCGTCGATAAGCGCGTCGGAAGCGTGCACGCCGGGGTAGAGATCGGCGATGGTGGTCAGCACCACGCCTGTTTCGCCGAGGCTCGGCAGCACGCGCGAGATATAGTCGAGGAAGGTCGTGTTCGGGCCGATGATGAGGACACCGGTTTTCGCCAGCTGATCGCGGTAGGTGTAGAGAAGCCACGCGACGCGATGCAGCGCCACCGCCGTCTTGCCCGTGCCGGGACCGCCCTGGACGACCAGGGTGCCGCGGGTGGAGTCGCGGATGATGAGGTCCTGCTCGCGCTGAATGGTCTCCACAATGCCGCGCATATGGCCGGTGCGCGCTTGATTCATGACCTCGCGCAGCACCGATTCGCCACCGACACCAGCCTCGACTTCGGTTTCGTGTGCGCTGTCGGCTTCCTCGCCGGAGAGCCATTCGTCGTCAATGCTGCGGACCTTCCGGCCGTGCGTGCGCAGGTGTCGACGCAGGCTGACTCCCTCGGAATGCGCGGTCGTGGCCAGGTAAAACGGGCGCGCACCGTCGGCACGCCAGTCCATGATGACCGTGCGGTAGTCGTCGTTTTCATCGGACAGGCCGATTCGCCCGATGTATCGCTTATCGACGGTCGCCCCCGGCCCTTCCTCTGCCAAAGGATTGTCGGGGTCTGGGTCATCGATATCGATTCGACCAAAGACCAGGCCAATCTCGGCTGAGCGGTAGCGGTCCAGGTTAGCCTGTAGTCGGTGGTATTCCACCTCGCGTTCAACGCGGGCTTGCGGGTCTGGGTCGTCGATGAGCATGACCTGTCGCAGGTACTCCTGGTCGCGCTCGCGTGCCCGGTCGAGGAAGCTGAACGCACGATCGACGTAGGCCTGTTCTGCAGCGAGGGTGCTCTCTTCTTCTCGCTGTGGTGCTGAACTTGCCTGGTCCGGCAGACCTGCCTGGCCAGTGCGGCCAATGCGGCCTGTCTGGTCCTGCCCGGGCTCGGATGCGAGCGACGCCAACCTGGTCTCCTCAACAGTTCGTTAAAACTAGTGCTAATTGATGTGCTGAATGAATATAAAAATATGAAAACGCCCCCGCACGCGTAGTGGCGTGGGGAGCGTTTAAGTATACCGCTTTAACTGCGGCAGCAAACTTACTGCAGGCGCTTCTGCGCCTTCTTTGCAGACTTCTTGGCCTCCTTGGAAGCCTTGGCTGCGCGCTTGCGCAGTTCCTTGCGCTGCTTGCGAGTGTCCTTCTTGAGATCCTTGCCCAGGTCCTCGGCGTAGTCGCGAGCGTCCTCAGCGAGCTCGCTAGCCTTGGCAATCCAGTCGTCCTTGTTGTCCTCGACGTAGCTCTTAGCGGTGTCGAAGGCGCCGGTGAGCTGCTCGCGCCAGCTGTCCTTGTTGTCCTCGACGTATTCACGAGCCCCATCGGTGGCCTCAGAAGCGCGGTCGCGGAGCAGGCCGGCCTTTTCTCGGACGTTCTCGCCGGCGGAAGCGAAAGCTGCGCTGACTTCCTCAGTGCGCTGCTCGGTTTCAGACTTGGTCGGCAGGGCAGCCTGAACCTTCTTGTTCAGCTGCTTGCCAGCCTTCTCAGCGCGCCAAGCGACACCCGGCTTGCCGTCGGTGTCAGCGGTAGCCAGGAAGAGGCCACCCAGCAGACCGATGTCGGTCAGGAATCCAGTGCGGCGAGCCGCCTTCTCCTTCGAGTCCTGGGTCTCCCAGAATGCGTGGCGAGCCAGCATCGTCGGAATTTGTGCAGCGACCAGAGCCGTGGCGGACAGGCGTGGGGCCTTACCCAGAGCGTAGAGGGAACCGGCGGCAACCTTGGTACCAGCGACGGCCTGAACAACCAGCTTCTCGCTATTTGGCACGTACTTGTTGTACTGGTTCGGGGTTACGGAGCGGACGCGGGCAATCAAGTCGCGTGCGCCCTCTTCATGATCCTTCTGGTTCATCAGCGTGTCGACACCGTCGGCAACGAAAACCGAGGCCAGCATTGGTCGGGCAAACTTGCGAATCATCTAAATTCCATCTCCTTTGTCGTCCAGGTGAAACCGTGTTTTTGGCCACCTGGTCGCTGTAATTCACTATTAATCCTACGCAGCCTGGCCTATTTATGTCGTGGGAATGACGAGTTTTTCAGACGCTGCGACTGCATCTAGCGCTACCAACCACGCTCATCCAGCACTACCAGCCGCGCTGGCGCCAGTTCTCCACCTCGGGGCTCTCGACGCCAACTGTGGTGTCCTTGCCGTGGCCGGGGTGAATCACCGAGTCGGCGGGGTAGACGTGGAAGACACGGCTCTCGACATCGTCGATAAGCTGCGAAAAATCCTCGGGCGAGTACGTTTTACCGACTCCGCCTGGGAAGATGCTGTCACCGACGAAGAGGTGGTGTGACGGGGTGTCGTCGGAAAGCGCGCCGGTTACCTTGGCGGACAGGTCGAGACAGAGGCCGCCTTTGGTGTGCCCGCGCAAGATGAACGTGGGAAGCGTGATGCCCTCGCCGAAAGTAATGGTCTCGCCGCCGTCGAGTTGCTGGTCGGCGGGTTCGGGAATGGCTGCAGCGTCGAGGCATGACGTGATGTGGCGAGCCGGGAATGCCTGCAGGAGCTCGCCGAGCGCCTGGACGTGATCGCCGTGGGAGTGCGTGGTGACAATCGTGCGGACCCGCGCGCCGACGTGCTCAACCAGGCGGACTAAATGGTCGGCGTCGGTGGCGGCATCGATGAGTAGGGAATTGTCGGGCTCGCGGGAGTCGACCAAAAGGTAGACGTTGTTTTCCATCGGTCCGACGGAGGTTTTATAAATAGTGACATTGCCGTAGTCAATGCGCTCAACGCCGCGCGTGCTCGGCGCGTTGGAGTAGGGGCTAATTGTAATGACGTCGTTCATGCGCCCCAGGGTAATGAGGTGTCTGTCGGTGCGCTAGGAACGCGACTTAACTGCGAGTCTCTGAACACATGTGCGAAAAATTGGTTATGGACTGTAGACTGGTCGGCAGTGAATCGTCGACGAATTGAGGTTTCCCACTGTGGCTGAACGTCTAGTGGTCAGAGGCGCCCGCGAGCATAACCTGCAGGGTGTTGACATCGATTTGCCCAGAGACAAGATGGTGGTTTTCACCGGTCTGTCGGGGTCGGGTAAATCGTCACTGGCATTTGACACAATTTTCGCCGAGGGCCAGCGCCGTTACGTGGAGTCGCTGAGCTCCTATGCGCGCATGTTCCTGGGGCAGATGGAAAAACCCGATGTAGAGATGATTGAGGGGCTCTCGCCGGCGGTGTCAATCGACCAGAAGTCGACGAACCGCAACCCGCGCTCGACCGTCGGAACCATCACAGAAGTGTATGACTACCTGCGTCTGCTCTACGCACGCACCGGTACTCCGCACTGTCCGACCTGTGGGGAAGTAATCTCCTCACAGACTCCACAGCAGATTGTCGATCAGGTCATGGAGATGCCGGAGGGCACCAAATTCCAGGTCCTCGCACCCGTCGTGCGTACGCGCAAGGGTGAGTTCGTCGACCTGTTTGAACGCCTCGCATCCGAGGGCTACGCGCGTGTCATCGTCGACGGCGAAATGCATCGCCTGACGGATCCGCCGAAGCTGAAGAAGCAGGTCAAGCATGACATTGACGTGGTTATTGACCGCCTCCAGGTGAAGGAGTCACAGCAGCGCAGGCTCACCGATTCCGTCGAAACGGCGCTTCTGCTTGCCGACGGCGTCGTGGTCATCGACGCAGTCGGGCTAGAGGCAGATGACCCGCGTCGAACCCAGCGTTTCTCGGAGAAAATGGCCTGCCCGAATGGGCACCGCATCGCTATCGATGAGCTGGAACCACGGTCGTTTTCGTTTAACTCGCCGTATGGTGCCTGCCCGGAGTGCGACGGCATCGGCACCAAGCTGGAGGTGGACACGGACCTGGTCATTCCAGATCCGTCGCTGCCGACGATTGAGGCGATTGCGCCGTGGCGGCAGACGCTGAACAAGAAGTACTTTGAAAAGCTGGTCGAGGGGCTCGCCACCGAGATGAGCTTCGACCCGACCACGCCTTTCGAGGATCTCACAGCGCCGCAGCGTAAGGCCCTGCTGCATGGTTCCAGCCACAAGGTCACGGTGCGTTACCGCAATAGGTACGGCCGTACTCGCCAGTACACCGCGCCGTTTGAAGGCGTGATGCCGTACCTGCACCGCAAGCTGTCGCAGGCAGAGAGTGACTCTCAGAAGGATCGCTTCCAGGGGTACATGCGTGAAGTGCCGTGTCCTGCGTGTAATGGCACGCGTCTGCGGCCAGAAATTCTTTCGGTGACGCTGGATTCGGCGGAGTTCGGGCAGAAGAATATTGCCGAGCTCACAGAGCTGTCGGTCCACGATGGCTCGGCATTCCTGAATTCGCTGACTTTGGGCAAGCGCGAGGAAATGATTGCCGGTCGCGTTCTGCGTGAGGTGCAGGCTCGTCTGAAGTTCCTGCTGGATGTGGGGCTGGACTATCTGTCCCTGTCGCGTTCGGCGGGCACGCTGTCCGGTGGCGAAGCGCAGCGAATTCGTCTGGCCACCCAGATTGGTTCGGGGCTCGCTGGCGTGCTTTATGTCTTGGATGAGCCGTCGATTGGTCTTCACCAGCGCGATAACAATCGTCTAATCAAGACTCTGAAGAACCTGCGCGACCTGGGCAATACCCTGATTGTGGTCGAGCATGATGAGGACACGATTCGCGAGGCCGATTGGCTGGTCGACATTGGGCCAAAGGCCGGTGAATACGGCGGCCAGATCGTCTACCAGGGTGACCCGTCGGGCATTGTTGACTGCGAGGAATCACTGACAGGTGCGTATCTCTCGGGTCGTCGGGTATTGGCAGTGCCGGAGAGCCGGCGTGCGATTGATAAGTCGCGCATGGTGACGGTCAAGGGCGCTCGCGAGAACAACCTGAAGAAGATTGACGTGAAGTTTCCCCTCGGTGTGCTGACCTGTGTGACGGGGGTTTCCGGATCAGGCAAGTCGACCTTGGTCAACGAAATTCTGGCCAAGGTGATGAGCAACGAGCTCAACGGAGCTCGTCAGGTGCCGGGTCGACACAGCCGCGTGGAGGGGCTGGATCACCTGGACAAGCTGGTGCAGGTTGATCAGTCGCCGATTGGCCGCACCCCGCGCTCCAACCCCGCGACGTACACCGGCGTGTTCGACAAGATTCGTAACCTCTTCGCCGAGACGCAAGAGGCCAAGGTCCGCGGCTACAAGCCCGGTCGCTTCAGCTTCAACGTCAAGGGCGGTCGCTGTGAGGCGTGTAAGGGCGACGGCACCATCAAAATCGAAATGAACTTCCTGCCGGATGTCTACGTGCCCTGCGAGGTCTGCCATGGCGCGCGCTACAACCGCGAAACGCTGGAAGTTCGCTACAAGGGCAAGACCATCGCCGAGGTGCTCGACATGCCCATCTCCGAGGCAGCGGAGTTCTTTGAGCCGATTCAGTCGATTGCGCGTTATCTCAATACGCTTGTCGACGTCGGCCTGGGCTATGTCCGTCTCGGACAGGCGGCAACCACGCTCTCGGGTGGTGAGGCTCAGCGCGTGAAGCTGGCCAGTGAGCTGCAGAAACGCTCTAATGGTCGCACCGTTTACATCTTGGATGAGCCGACCACGGGTCTGCATTTTGAGGACATCCGCAAGCTCATGCTGGTATTGCAGGGTCTGGTGGACAAGGGCAATACCGTCATTGTCATTGAGCACAATTTGGATGTCATCAAGTCTGCGGATTGGATCATTGACATGGGACCGGAGGGCGGATCCGGCGGTGGCACCGTGGTTGTAGAAGGCACGCCGGAGGACGTCGCGAACTGTTCCAGCTCCCACACCGGGCAGTACCTGAAGCCGCTGCTTAAGTAGCTTAGGTAGTCGGCTCGTTTCCGTCGGAAATTCCTGGACCGTCGGTGCGGGTGACGCCTTCCAGTCTGTCAGCAACGGGGTCGGCATCGGCAGCATTGGCATCGGCGGCAGCGGCAGCGCCGACAGCGGTGGCAGCGTCAGAATCGCTGGCGGTGCCGTCACGGTCCGATGCCGCTGGTTCCTCGGCATTCTTCTGCTTTGCTCCGGAGACCGCCATGGCTAGCAGAATTAGACCACAGCCGAGGAACGCCAAGGCGCGGATAACGCCATCGAGTGTTGCCATGTCGTAGAAGATCAGCTTGACGATAGACAGCGCCGCAATGGTCAAACCCGCTGCCAGTCGCGCCGGAATGTGGTGGAACCTCTTCGATAGCACCAGCATGCCAGCTATCGTGGCCCAGAAAATACTCAGCAACATGTGTGCAGCGTTGAAGCTCACGCCAATAGTTGTGAGCAGCACGATAAATGGCATACCCAGCGCAGCCAGGCCAATCAGTGCAAAAGCTGGCGGCAGCTGCGACCTTGCCGCCGTCACGGCCAGGCCGACGTCGGCGCACAGCAGGAACAACAGCGAAAGCATTTCTGCCCACGTTGCCGAGTAGTCAGCCGCAGCACCGGCATTCAACGCTGCGGGCAGGATGTAGAGGTGTACTACCGTTGCGCCGAGCAGCCAGGTCAGCGCCGCAATCTTTGTATAGGGTGCGACGGCATCCCGCGTTGGCTCAGGAGCTTGTAGTCGGGTGCCAAGCGCGCTGTGCTTCGGTGCTGTGGCCAGCGCCCAGACAAAGAGCGCGGCACCGATGGAGATTGGGATGAGACCCCAGGCGTGGGTTCCAGTACCGGCTCCTGCGTCCCCTTCTGGGCCCGCTACCGCGAGTGCAAGCCAGGGCAGAATTGCCGTGGCCAAGGCCATTGGGGCGAGATAGCTGAAGATGGCACGGTTCCAAAGGAATATCGCAGCAATTGCGATGAACAGCACGAATCCGCCGTAGAACAGCAACCAGAGGCTGGAGGTGGACTGTGCGGCGTTGACCGTTGGGACTGCAGCTATAACCGGAGTCGAGAAGGCAACTACTGACGTGGTGGTGACCAGATCGTCTTCCCAAGTGCTGGTCTCCGAAGGCTCGTCGTCAAGCTCGGGAGTGAGTTGGCGAGCCAACGCCAGCGGGCCGAACTGGGCAAACACGAAAAGGGCAATGGTGAGTGCGGCGATTGCAGGCAGCACCAGTGCATTGTTGGTCGTGATCGCGCCGATGAGAACGTTTGCGCCGAGCAGGAATGCGACTACGTACTTCCGGAAGGGGATGTTCAAGAAGCAGACGGTAGCGGCGATAACCATCAGTTGAAGGGTGATTTGCGCGAGCGAGGAGCTCAGCGGGCGGGCGTGGAAGTTGAGGCCGATCGTCGCCCACAGCATTAATCCGGTGTTGATTGTGATGGCCCACGCGGCGGTTGCGCTCGACTTTGTCCACCGCGCGCCGTATAGGCCGACGGCGGCGAAAGGCAGCATGATGACCAGCGTCGCCGCCACCGGAATCCAGTCGAGGAGGTAGGACATCGACATCGTTGTCAGGTGTGCAGCGGCTAGCGATGTCGCAATCAATGCCGTTACGCCAGCAGGCGGTGCTTGACGACGGTGCGCTCGCACAGCCGCGACCGCGAGCACGGCGGCCAACAAGTAAGCCAGGACCACACGCCCGGCCGGTCCAATCAGGCCGGATTGGATTGCGACCGCGACGAAGAACGCGATACCGGCAGCGGTGATGAGACCGCCAAAGATTGCAATGATTCTGATGATTGCCTTCTCGTTGCGCCACCAGGGTTCGCGGGGCTCGCGAGGTTCACGCGGTGCCTCTGGCAGTTTCGGCGGCGGGGCGGAGCCGGTTGGGGAAGACTGCGGTGAGGGAGAAGACTGCGGCGACTTCGAATCCCGCCGCCACTGGTGGGCAGAGGGGAAGCCGAACATCGGCTGCGCACCTGCGTCGCTCTGTGGCAGGGGAGCTGGTTGATTCCGCCAGTCCGCTTGTGTTGGCGGTGGCTGCGGATTGTGTTGATGTGCCCCTTGGGGCGCAGCATGGGGCGGCGCTTGAGGTGTCCGCTCAGGCGCCGATTTAGGTACCGCTTGAGGTACCGGCGCAAATTCCGTTCCCGTAGTTTGAGGCGCGCTCGGTACAGTCGGCGCTTGTCCGCTTGCCTGCGAAAGGCGCACCTGCCAAGTTCGGGTGAGTTGAGCCAGCCGAAGCGAGCTGGCCTCCAAATCTGCCAGAGCATGGGAAAGCTCTGAGACGGAGTCGCCGGTCAGGACAAAATCTCTGGTCGGGGGCTTGTCGTATCGGGCGGAATGCTGATTAGGGTTGGTGTTCTCGGCTTTAGGGCCAAAGCCGTTGGAGCCAGTATTCATGGTGACGACTTTAATCGTGTTTGACCTAAAAACTATGGAGAGAATCTACCAATCTGATTACAATTCCGATTGCACTTTTTAACGCTCGGTAGTGCGCCGGGGGAGCTGATGGCGAATAACCTGGCGTAAGAGTCGGTTTTGGTATGCGAGAACGCTTGTGTTAGCATCTCGTGTACGACCGCCAGAATGTGATGCTTCTTGCTGCCTTCGGGGAGCATTTAGTTGCATTCGGCAGCGAAGAGGATTTAAGTCCCACCCTAGGTGCGCCAAAGAATTACGGTAGCGCCGGGGTCCACCCTAATCGGTGATGTCACATCGCACGATTGGAAGGCGTCCTTATACAGTGTGTAGTAATCCGCTGTAGACGCGTGGCTTTTCTTCCTTTCCCGCTTGCTATCGCGGTTTGAAACGAAGATTGTTCAGGTTCAACCTAGGAGGCCACATCAGCGCTGAAGCTCGTATTAACGAGGATATTCGAGTACCGGAAGTCCGCCTTGTAGGACCGAATGGTGAGCAGGTGGGCGTTGTCCGCACCGGTGACGCACTCAAGCTCGCTTACGAAGCAGACCTTGACCTGGTTGAGGTTGCTCCGCGAGCAAAGCCGCCGGTCGCCAAGATTATGGACTACGGCAAGTTCAAGTACGAACAAGCCCAGAAGGCACGCGAGGCTCGAAAGAACCAGCAGCAGACTGTGGTCAAGGAGCAGAAGTTCCGTCCGAAGATTGATGACCACGACTACGAAACCAAGAAGAACAACGTTGTTCGTTTCTTGGAGAAGGGTTCGAAGGTCAAGGTCACGATTATGTTCCGTGGCCGTGAACAGTCTCGTCCAGAACTGGGATTCCGCCTGTTGGAGCGTCTGGCCGCCGATGTCGAAGAGTACGGCACCGTCGAGTCTCGCCCGAAGCAGGACGGTCGCAACATGACTATGGTCCTGGGGCCGGTTCGGAATAAGGGTAAGAAGTAACCGACCTGACCAGAAATGGTTGTAAACGAGATCTTTGCGCCATGAGCGTCAAAGATCGGTAGGGGAGAGTTTTAACATGAAGCAGAAGACCCACAAGGGCACCGCAAAGCGCATCAAGGTTACCGGTTCCGGCAAGCTGCGCCGCGAGCAGGCTAACCGCCGCCACCTCCTGGAGGGCAAGCCGTCCACTCGTACCCGTCGCCTGAAGGGCACCACGGACGTTGCTAAGTCGGACGTCAAGCGCGTCAAGCGTCTGCTGGGCAAGGCTTAATTTTTCAAGTCTCGTCCCAGGGCAATCGCCCTCTTAATTTCACTAGTTCTTAAAGACAACGAAAAGGAAGTATCACCGTGGCACGTGTGAAGCGGTCTGTTAACGCTAAGAAGAAGCGTCGCGAAGTTCTCGATTCCGCAAAGGGCTACCGTGGTCAGCGCTCTCGCCTGTACCGCAAGGCCAAGGAGCAGATGCTCCACTCCAAGACTTACGAGTTCCGCGATCGCCGCCACCGTAAGGGTCAGTTCCGTCGTCTGTGGATTCAGCGCATCAACGCTGCTGCCCGCGCTAACGACATCACCTACAACCGCTTCGTCCAGGGCCTGAACCTGGCTGGCGTTGAGGTTGACCGTAAGAACCTGGCTGAGCTGGCTGTCAACGACCCACAGGCATTCGCTGCTCTGGTCAAGGTCGCTAAGGACGCTCTGCCGGAGGACGTCAACGCTCCTGCTGCTAAGTAAAGCAGCTACGAGGTAACTCGTACGTAGCGTCGGCAAGCACCTGCGACTCGCAGTGCGGTCTTGCCAACATCTTTGAAAAACCACCGTCGATTGGGTTAACGAATAACCTCGGCGGTGGTTTTTCGTATCCGCGCTGGCAGTTATGAATCCCGAGCCGCATCACTAGGATTAATCACTATGAACTCTGCGCTGTACTTCAACGACGAGCCGTTTACTCCTCGCACTCCGCGCGTCTCGGCGGCTATTCAGCTCCACCGTGCGGCCAAGCGGAAGAAGGCCGGGCGCTTCCTCGTCGAGGGCTTCAATTCCGTCGATGCGGCTATCCGCGCAGAGGCCGTCGTGGAAATCTTCGTCACGGTAGCCGCCGCCGAGCAGTTCTGCGAGCTGCTCAGGGGGTATCTCGAATCTGGGACGCAGCGCAAGTCTGTTTCGCTTATCGACGACTCCGCCGCCCGCTCTTTAAGCGAAACCGTCACCACTACCGGGCTTTTCGCCGTCTGCGACACTGGTGCGGTGTCCACTTCGTTGGAGGAGGCCATTGAGGTTGGAAAGCAGTCCGGTTGTCTGGTGATTCCGGTGGAGTGCAATGACCCGGGCAATGTTGGCACGATTGTGCGCATGACTGATGCCCTCGGTGCTGGTGCGGTGATCCTTGCCGGCGATTCGGTTGACCCTTTGAACTCGAAGGCCGTGCGTTCCTCTGCGGGGTCTGTTTTCCATACACCGGTCGCACGCGAGCGCGATATCGATGTCGTTGTGGAGAGAGTCAGGGAAGCGGGTTTTACCACCCTCGCTACGGCGATGGATGGCGCTCTCACGCTCGGTGTTGATGTGCTTCCCGACGGTCCCGTCGCCTGGCTTTTCGGCAACGAAGCACATGGCCTGTCGGAGGAGATTACGGCCTCGGCGGGGGCGAGTGTGGCCATCCCGATTAAGGGCGAGGCGGAGTCGTTGAACCTCGCCACCGCAGCGGCTATGTGCCTGTGGGAGACAGTTCGGGGTAACTAGGAAACCTCGATGGTGAGGTGCGTGCACGTGTGCAGTTATCCTCGACTATGATTGTTCCATCACAAGAACTGATAGTCCTATATAGAAGTGGTTGACACGTGAGCGATTCGCCAAATCCTATCGATCTTTCCGAGGACGCCCTCCAGGCGGCTGCGCAGAAGGCCACGGATGCCTTTGACGCTGCCGGCAACCTGGATGAGCTTTCTGCCGCCCGTCGTGAGCACTTGGGGGATGAAGGTTACATTCCGCAGGCTCGCCGCGCGCTGGGCTCCATTCCGAAGGCTGAGCGCAAGGATGCTGGTCGTCGCGTGAATGTTGTTCGCGGAGCCGTCGAGAAGCACTATGCAGAGCGTCTTGCGGTGCTGGAGGAAGAGGAAAACGCGCGCCGTCTGGTCGCGGAGCGCATCGACGTGTCGGTGGACACCACGCGAGGCCAGCGTGGCGGTATGCACCCAATTACTATCCTGTCCGAGCAGATCGGTGACATCTTCGTGGGCATGGGTTGGGAAGTTGCCGAGGGCCCGGAGGTCGAAGCCGAGTACTTCAACTTTGACGCGCTGAACTTCCTGCCGGATCACCCGGCTCGTACCCTGCAGGATACTTTCCACATTGCGCCGGAAGGATCCAAGCAGGTGCTGCGTACGCACACCTCTCCGGTTCAGGTTCGTACTCTGCAGTCGCGTGACCTGCCAATTTACGTTATCTGCCCGGGGCGTACCTTCCGTACCGATGAGCTCGACGCCACCCACACCCCGGTCTTCCACCAGGTCGAGGGGCTCGCTGTGGACAAGGGTCTGACCATGGGCCACTTGCGCGGAACGCTGGATCACATGGCAAAGGCGCTGTTCGGTCCGGAGACCAAGACCCGTATGCGCACCAACTATTTCCCGTTCACCGAGCCGTCGGCTGAGGTTGACGTCTGGTTCCCGAACAAGAAGGGCGGTGCCGGCTGGATTGAGTGGGGCGGCTGCGGCATGGTGAACCCGAACGTGCTGCGGGCCTCCGGCATTGACCCGGAGGTGTACTCGGGCTTCGCGTTCGGCATGGGCCTGGAGCGCACCCTGCAGTTCCGCAACGGTCTGACCGACATGCGCGACATGGTCGAAGGCGACGTTCGCTTCACGCAGCCGTTCGGTATCCGCGGCTAATTCACTGACCTACAGATAGGAGTTTTACTTACATGTTCATTCCACAGTCGTGGGTCACTGAAATCGTTCGCGGCCCAGAGAACACCATCAACCCGGACTGGTCCGTCACCCCGGACGAGCTGGATGAGGGCTTTGTCCGCGTTGGTTTTGAAACCGAGGGGCACGAGCCGCTGGAGAAGATCGAGGGTCCGCTGGTTTTCGGTCGTGTCGATCACATTGAGGAGCTCGAGGGCTTCAAGAAGCCAATTCGCTTCTGTCAGGTCAACGTCGGCGATGCCAATGGCACCGGCGAACTGCAGGAGATTATCTGTGGTGCCCGCAACTTCGAAGAGGGCTCGATTGTCGTCGTCGCACTGCCGGGCTGCGTGCTGCCGGGCGGTTTCGAGATTTCCGCACGGAAGACCTACGGCAAGGTTTCCAACGGCATGCTCTGCTCCGAAGCTGAGCTGGGCATGACCGATTCCTCCGCCGGTATTCTCACGCTCCCGTCGGCCCCGGCTGAGCTGGGTTCGTGCGCCAAGGAGTTCATTGGGCTCGATGATGAAAAGTTCGAGGTCAACATCACTCCGGACCGCGGTTATGCGCTGTCGGCCCGCGGTCTTGGCCGCGAGATCTGCTCCGCATTCAACCTCGACTTCGCCGATCCAGCCAAGGTCAAGGAGCTACCGGTCGATGGTGAGATCCTGAACGTCACCATCGACGAGGACACCGACACCCGCCGCTTTGGTCTGCGCCGCGTCACCGGCATCAATCCGAACGCCGAGACCCCATGGTGGATGCGCCGCCGTCTGCTGCTGGCTGGTCAGCGTCCGGTCAACGTGGCCACGGACGTCACCAACTACGTGATGCTGCTGCTCGGTCAGCCGATGCACGCCTTCGATGGCTCCAAGATCGCTGGTGGCCTGCACATCCGCAACGCTAAGGCCGGCGAGACTCTGACGACTCTCGACCACGTGGACCGCAAGCTCGACCCGGCGGACGTCGTCATCTGCGACGACAACGGTATTCAGTCACTGGCCGGCATCATGGGCGGACTTACCTCCGAGATTGCCGACGACACCACCGATGTGGTCTTCGAGGCCGCCAACTGGTCGCCGCTGCACGTCTTCCGCAGCGGTCGCCGCCACAAGCTGAGCTCCGAGGCTTCACGACGTTTCGAGCGCGGCGTGGACACCGCCCTTGTCGAGCCGGCTCTGGACTTGGCCTGCCAGCTGCTCGCTGACATCGCCGGCGGCACTATCGACACTGGTCGCACCCTGCTCGGCGAGGTTGCCACCATGCCGACTATTGACTTTGCCGTCAACCGCGCCAGCGAAGTTGCGGGCGTTGATTACCCGCGTGAAACCGTCATTGGTCGCCTGCGCGAGGTCGGTTGCGAGGTCGTTGACAACGGTGACCGCCTGGCTGTCACTCCGCCAACCTGGCGCTCGGACCTGACCATGTCCGCTGACCTGGTTGAGGAAATCCTGCGACTGGAGGGTCTGGAAGACATTCCGGTTATCCTTCCAATCGCTCCGGCCGGCCGCGGTCTGACCGAGCGTCAGCTGCGCCGCCGCTTCGTCGGTCACGCGTTGGCCCACAATGGCTACCTGGAGATTCTGCCGACACCGTTCATTGCCAACGATGTATTCGACGTCTGGGGCCTGGACGCTGATGACCCGCGTCGTAACACCGTCAAGGTCATCAACCCGTTGGAGTCCGACCACGCTCAGCTGGGCACGACTCTGCTGCCGTCCATGCTGGAGTCGCTGAAGCGCAATGTTGCTCGCGGCCAAGTCGACCTGTCGCTCTATGGTGTGGAGCAGGTATCCATCGAGCGCGGTAACGGTGTCTCGCCGATGCCGTCGACTGCTGGCTTGCCGAGCGAGGCCGAGCGCGCTGAGCTTCTGGACTCGCTGCCGGAGCAGCCGCTGCACGTCGCCACTGTCGCCTGTGGGCGTATCCGCCTGGATAGCCCGTGGGGTGACGAGGACGCGTACACCGTCGCCGATGCCATCGAAGCCGCGCGCATTGTTGCCCGCGCTGCCAACGTCGAGCTGGAGATCCGTAACGCCGAGGTGCTGCCGTGGCACCCGGGCCGCTGCGCTGAGCTGCTTGTCGACGGTCACGTCGTCGGCCACGCCGGTGAGCTGTACCCGAAGGTGTGCAAGGATGCTGGTCTGCCGGAGCGCACCTGCGCTATGGAGATCAATCTCGATGCACTGCCAGTGACGGAGCACCTGCCGGCGCCGGTACTCAGCCCGTTCCCAGCCGTCCACCAGGACGTCGCGCTTGTTGTCAGCGATGAGGTCTCTGCCGCAGAGGTGGAGAAGACTCTGGTGGAAGGCGCCGGTGAGCTCCTCGAATCCATCCGTGTCTTCGATGTTTACCGTTCCGAGCAGATGGGCGAAGGCGTTCGCTCACTGGCGTACTCCCTGCGTTTCCGCGCACCGGACCGTACGCTGAAGGAAGAGGAAGCTTCCGCAGCTCGCGAGGCGGCCATTGAGCTGGCCACTACCCGTCACGGCGCTCAGCTGCGCGGCTAAAAGGGGAAGCCCCAGGCAGAGATACCCATGATTGGCATCTTGCGTCACCGCGACAACAGGCTGAATAGCGCAGAGGCACGAGAGCAGCGTGTCGGAGTGCGCGCTGTGAGCAGTGCGAAGCCTGCGGCGACTGTGGCAGCAGCTGCTGTCACGGCAGGTCTATTGCTCACCGGCGCGCCGAGTGCGGCTGCGCTGGTCGGCGGGGAGGCTGCTGCGCCTAGTGTGGCGGCGGACTCCGTGGTGTCGGTCATGGTCCGGACCAGTCCCCATACCGGAAACTTTTGCACGGGAACTGCAATCGCCCCGCAGTGGGTAATGACCGCAGCTCACTGCGTCCGTGATGTCCAGGTACAGGTTGGGGAAGTCGAGGTCGGTTTCGGCCCGGATGCCCGGCGTGTACCGATTGATCGCTGGGAGATTGCGCCCACCGGTGACGTAGCGCTTATTCACCTAGCGGGCGATGCAGCTCTTCCGGAGTATCCCGCAATGGAACGTCGTCAAGCGTTTTCAGAGCAAGAAACGGCAGGCACGGTCTATGGGCGATCGCTGCTCGGCGATGTTGCGGATGGCTCGCTGCCGATGGCGACCGTCACCGCGTCGATGTGCCCGGTGAAGTATCAACAGTGCGTGCGGGAAGACTCAGTGTTGGCGCACATGGAGCGCCCCGCGGCGTTGCAGGTGGGCGATTCGGGCGGACCGCTCTTTATCGACGGCCAGCTGGCTGCGGTGTTCTCGGGTGCAGTGGCTTTTGATGGCAGCGTCGCCCCGGAGGAGTCGGGTTACTATCTCTACACCACGACGTCATCGGTGGCGCAGTGGGCAGATGGTGTGATGAGCCAGGAGTCAAACGGCGTAGTTGAATGGTCCGGCGTTGAATAGTCCGGCGTGCTGGTTGAACGAAGTGTATGTACCGACGACGGCGTTATATTCATAAATCACTCACGTCACATTGGTAGAATTCCAGCACTTTGACAACGAATTCTATGAATATCTTGCAACACAGTGAATAAAAGTGTTGAATGTTTGACATGAGTATTTCCGTTGCCATTGCCGGTGCGACCGGTTACGCAGGAGGAGAGATTCTCCGCATCCTGTTGTCGCACCCGGCGTATCTTTCCGGCGAACTAACCATCGGCGCACTGACGGGAGCATCCAACGCGGGTGCTCGTGTGGGCGACATTATGCCTCATGTGGCACCTTTGGCTGACCGCCGTATTGAGCCGACTAATGGTGACACACTCGCTGGACATGACGTGGTGTTCCTCGGGCTGCCCCACGGTCATTCGGCTGCGATTGCAGAGCAGTTGGGGGATGACACGGTAATTATTGACTGCGGCGCGGATTTCCGCCTGCAGGATGCCGCTGAGTGGGAGCACTACTACGGCTCGGAGCATGCCGGTACCTGGGCTTACGGTATTCCAGAGCTGCCGGGCAACAGGGAAGTAGTGGCTGCTTCGAAGCGCATTGCTGTGCCGGGTTGTTTCCCCACTGGGGGTACAATTACGGCGCTGCCGGCAGTTGCAAAGAACCTGGTTGAGCCGGACCTGTCCGTTGTTTCCATCACTGGTACCTCCGGTGCGGGCAAGAAGGCGGCTGTGCCCCTGCTCGGGTCCGAGGTTATGGGCAATCTCCGCGCCTACAACACTGCGGGCAAGCACCGCCACACCGCAGAGTTCCTGCAGAACCTCAAGCCGTACGCAGAGGATCTCACCGTCAGCTTCACGCCCGTACTCGCCCCGACGTCGCGCGGCATTCTCACCACTATTACCGCCCCGCTTGTCGACGGGGTTACGGAGGCAGCCGCACGGGAAGCCTACCTCGAGTTCTACAAGGATGAGCCGTTTGTGCAGGTGTTGGCCGAAGGGCTGCTGCCGCAGACACAGTCGGTAATTGGCTCTAACTTGGTTCAGATTCAGGTCGAGGTAGATGAACGAGCCAAGCGCCTGGTGCTGACCTCGGCGATTGACAATCTGACAAAGGGCACCGGTGGTGCCGCAGTTCAGTGCATGAATTTGGTTACTGGACAGAATGAAACTGCAGGACTTCCACTGGTAGGAGTTGCCCCATGATGAAGGAAGAAAAAGAAGGTCTCGTCAACGTCGCTGGTGACGAAGGCGGCGTATGTGCACCTCAGGGGTTCGCGGCCAGCGGTGTCATTGCAGGCATCAAGGTCAGCGGAAACCCGGACATGGCGCTCATCGTAAACCAGGGGCCGGAGAAGACCGCGGCGGCTGTCTTTACCACCAACCGTGTCCAGGCTGCGCCGGTGACGGTATCCAAGAAGCACATCGCTGACGGCAAGCTGTCGGCAGTGGTGCTGAACTCCGGCAATGCCAACGCCTGCAATGGTCAGCCGGGTATTGCCGACGCCCTCGAAGTCTGCCAAAAGGTCGCAGATGGGCTCGGCGTCGACGTTACCGAGATTGGCGCCTGTTCCACCGGCTTGATTGGTGACCGGTTGCCGATGGACATTGTGCTGGCAGGTGTGCCGAAGCTGATTGAGAAACTGGGCGGCGATACCGCCGCAGGTACGGCTGCAGCAGAGGCCATCTTGACCACTGACTTGGTGGCAAAGCAGGCCGTTGCGCATGGTGACGGATTCACTGTCGGTGCTATGGGCAAGGGCGTTGGCATGATTAGCCCGTCGATGGCCACGATGCTCGGTGTGATTACGACGGATGCGTCGGTAAGCGCAGAAATGGCGCACGAGGCTATTGCCAAGGCGAGCGAGGTTACGTTTAACCGCCTAGATATTGATGGCTCCACCTCCACCAATGACACCGTCATCATTTTGGCCAACGGTGCCTCTGGCGTGAAGCCCTCGCAGGAGGAGCTCGATCAGGCAGTGCTCAGCGTGTGTGATTCCATCGCACGCCAGATGCAGTCGGACGCCGAAGGCGTGACCAAACGTGTGTCCGTGACCGTGCGTGGCACCGGTGGCGCTGAAGATGCCCTGGTAGCTGCTCGCATTATCGGCCGCGACAACCTCTTCAAGTGTGCGATGTTCGGTTCGGACCCGAACTGGGGTCGTGTGTTGGCGGCTGTCGGTACCGCGCCGGTGGATATGGATCCCGAGCACATCACGGTTTCCTTCAATGGTCACGTAGTCTGTCGCGATACCGGTGGCACGCCTGATGCTCGTGAAGTGGATCTCTCCGGCAAGGACATCGCCGTTGAGGTTGACCTCGGTACTGGTAATCCGGAAGAGGCCACGATTCGTACGACGGACCTTTCCCACGATTACGTTCACATCAACTCGGCATATTCGTCGTAACGGTTTTGAGGAGACTCTGCAATGGTTCACCAGTTGACCGAAGGGCTGTCCTTCGAACAGCGGGCACATGTGCTGGCGGAAGCCCTGCCGTGGCTGCAGCACCACCGTGACAAGATTGTGGTGGTCAAGTACGGCGGTAACGCGATGACCGACCTGAAACTGAAGAAGGCCTTCGCGCAGGACATGGTTTTCCTGCGCACCGTGGGGGTGAAGCCGGTGGTTGTCCATGGCGGTGGCCCCCAGATTTCGTCGATGCTCAAGCGCCTGGGGCTGGAGGGAGAGTTCCGAGGCGGTTTCCGTGTCACGACTCCGGAGGTCATGGAAATTGTCCGCATGGTTCTCTTCGGGCAGGTCGGCCGCGAACTAGTGAACCTCATTAACGCCTACGGGCCGTATGCGGTAGGTACCTCTGGTGAGGACGGTGGCCTGTTCACCGGTACTCGACGCACGGTAAACGTCGGTGGCAAGGAGACAGATATCGGGCTGGTTGGCAATATCACCGAGGTGCACTCGGAAACGCTATTGGACCTGATTGATGCCGGCCGTATTCCGGTGGTCTCCACGATTGCGCCGTCCGCTGACGGCAAAGAGGTCTACAACATCAACGCCGACACGGCAGCAGGTGCACTGGCATCGGCAATTAACGCGAACCGTCTGGTGATTCTGACTAATGTCGAGGGTCTCTACACGGATTGGCCGAACCGCGATTCGCTGGTGTCCAAGATTTCCACTTCGCACCTGCGAGAAATCCTTCCGACGCTGGACTCGGGCATGATTCCGAAGATGGAGTCCTGCCTGAATGCAGTGGATCAGGGAGTGCCAGCGGCTCACGTTATCGATGGCCGCCAGCCACACTCGGTGCTGCTGGAGCTGATGACTTCCGGCGGTATCGGCACAATGGTAGAGCCCGGATAAGGCAGAAAAGACGGACAAGAATTTACCTACACACACGTTAGGCAGGTCGAAAGACGACATGAGCGACTTCAAGCAGCAGTGGCAACACACGATGATGAACAATTACGGCACGCCGCGCATTGAGCTTGTGCAGGGTAAGGGCGCTATTGTCACGGATTCCGAGGGCAAGGAATACCTGGACCTGCTCGCCGGTATTGCAGTCAACGCGTTGGGTCACGCGCATCCGGCGATCGTGGAAGCCGTGTCCAAGCAGATTTCCACGATGGGGCACGTGTCCAACATCTTCGCCTCTGAGCCACCACTGGCACTGGGCGAGAAGCTCATTGAGCTCACTGGTTGGGACACTGATGACACCCGGGTTATGTTCTGCAATTCCGGTACCGAGGCCAATGAGGCTGCATTCAAGCTGGCGCGTTTGACGGGGCGCAACCGTATTATCGCGACCCATCACGGGTTCCACGGCCGCACCATGGGAGCACTTGCCATGACCGGTCAGCCGGACAAGCGCACGCCGTTTGAGCCGATGCCGGGTGGAGTCGAGTTCGTGCCCTACGGTGACATCGATTTCCTCACCAAGACCATCGAATCCGATCCGTTGGGTGTCGCAGCGGTGATTCTGGAACCAATTCAGGGTGAGACCGGTGTGGTCGCACCGCCAGAGGGATACCTCGCCGAGGTCCGCGAACTGACCAAGCGCTTCGACGTCCTCATGATCGTCGACGAAGTGCAGACCGGCATTGGCCGTACCGGACAGTGGTTTGCCCACCAGCATGACGGCATCGTCCCGGATGTCATGACCCTGGCCAAGGGCCTCGGCGGCGGCCTGCCGCTGGGTGCTGTCATCGCCAACGGTCGCGCAGCGGAACTGTTCACTCCCGGTGCACACGGCACCACTTTTGGTGGCAACCCGGTCTGTGCCGCTGCCGGCCTGGCCGTCATCGAGACGCTGGAAGAAGAAAAGCTGCTCGATCGAGTCACCGAGAAGGGCAAAGTCCTGGCTCGCAAGCTTGCGTCGTTAAACCATGTTGATCACGTGCGCGGTCGCGGCTTCATGCTTGGGCTGGTGCTGTGCGAGAACCTGGCGAAGGAAGCAGTTAACGTCGGTTATGAGCGCGGTGTCATTCTGAACGCGCCGCAGGCGAATGTGCTGCGAATTGTGCCGCCGCTGAACCTCAGTGATGAGGAAATCAACCGCGCCGTCGAGTTGATTGATGCCTGCCTGAACGACGCCGCCGAGGCTGTCGCCAACAATGGAAGGAATTAGGAACTGATGCTCCGTCATTTTCTCGCCGATGATGACCTGACTCCACAGGAGCAGGCTGAGGTGCTGCAGTTGGCTGCAGAGCTGAAGGCAGCGCCGTACTCCCGCCGGCCGTTTGAGGGGCCGCAGTCGGTTGCGGTGCTGTTCGACAAGACCTCGACTCGTACTCGTTTCTCCTTCGATGCCGGTATTGCGGCTCTGGGTGGCAACGCAATTGTGGTTGAAACCGGAAACTCGCAGATGGGCAAGGGCGAGACCTACCAGGACACTGCTGCTGTGCTCAGCCGTTTTGTCTCGGCAATCGTCTGGCGTACCTACGCACAGTCAGGGCTGGAGGCCATGTCTGAAACCGCGACGGTGCCGATTGTCAACGCACTTTCCGACGAGTTCCACCCGTGCCAGATTCTCGCTGACCTGCAGACCATCATCGAGCACAAGTGCCCGGAAGAAGGCCAGGCGGGACTGCGCGGCAAGAAGGCTGTCTACTTCGGCGATGGTGCCAACAACATGGCCAACTCCTACCTAGTAGGCTTCGCCACCGCAGGGCTGGACGTCACCATCTGTGCGCCGGAGAACTTCCAGCCGGAGCAGGTCTACGTCGACCGCGCCAAGAAGGTCGCGGAGCAGACCGGTGCGGCCGTGGCCGTGACCGCAGACGTCGATGAGGCCATTGCCGGTGCCGACGTTGTCATCACCGATACCTGGGTCAGCATGGGGCAGGAGAACGACGGCCTGGATCGTCGCACTCCGTTTCTGCCGTACCAGGTCAACGCTGAGCTGATGGCGAAGGCAAATGAGGATGCCATCTTCCTGCACTGCCTGCCGGCATACCGCGGCAACGAAGTTACTGCCGAGGTCATCGATGGCCCGCAGTCGGTAGTCTTTGACGAGGCGGAAAACCGCATGCACGCTCAGAAGGCGTTGCTGACCTGGCTGGTGGAGAGGCAGTAAGGTCATGACCGCAGCACAACCAGGTTCTCGCACAGCTCGGCAGACGCGCATCGCTGACCTGTTGGCGCAGCATTACGTGTCCAGTCAGGTTCAGCTCGTCGAGCTGCTTGCCGACGAAGGCATTGAGATTGCGCAGGCGACGTTGTCTAGAGACCTCGATGAGCTGGGCGCCCGAAAGATTCGCGATGGAGTCAACGGTTCGCGTTATTCCATCGTCGAAGATGCACTCGCTGTCTCCAGCGGGGCGGTGGCCAGGATGCGGCGCGTTTTAGACGAGCTGCTGGTCTCCATTGATCATTCGGGCACCATCGCGGTTGTGCGTACACCACCGGGAGCCGCACAGTATCTAGCCAGTGTGATTGACCGTGCGGGACTCAAAGAAATCGTTGGCACAATTGCGGGAGATGACACCGTAATGTGCCTGGCTAGAGAACCACTTTCCGGCGCTGACCTAGCCCAGCGTCTAGCCGCCGGAACGAACCAGTAAACTATTTCACGAAATGCTTTAAAGCACCGATTAAAGGAGCGCTTACCCTATGACCAACCGGGTTATTCTTGCTTACTCTGGTGGCCTCGATACCACCGTTGCTATTCCGTACCTCAAGGAAATGACCGACGGCGAGGTCGTCGCAGTTTCTATCGATGTCGGACAGGGCGGCGAGGACATGGAGTCCGTGCGTCAGCGCGCTCTGGACGCCGGCGCTGTCGAAGCTGTCGTTGTCGACGCTAAGGACGAGTTCGCCGAGGAGTACTGCCTGCCGACCATTAAGGCAAATGGTCTCTACATGAAGCAGTACCCGCTGGTTTCTGCACTGTCTCGCCCGCTGATTGTTAAGCACATGGCGAAGGCGGCAGAGGAGTTCGGTGGCACCCACGTTGCTCACGGTTGCACCGGTAAGGGCAATGACCAGGTCCGTTTCGAGGTCGGTTTCGCCAACACCGCACCGGATCTGAAGATCATCGCTCCGGCTCGTGACTTCGCGTGGACCCGCGATAAGGCCATCGCCTTCGCTGAGGAAAAGGGTCTGCCGATTGAGCAGTCCAAGTCGTCGCCGTTCTCCATTGACCAGAACCTGTTCGGTCGCGCCATTGAGACCGGCTACCTGGAGGACCTGTGGAACGCACCGACCAAGGATGTCTACGCGTACACCGAGGATCCGACCCTGAACTTCAACTCTCCGGATGAGGTCATCATCTCCTTCGAGGATGGTAAGCCGACTGCCATCGACGGCAAGAAGGTTTCCGTGCTCGAGGCCATCGAAGAGATGAACCGCCGCGCTGGTGCTCAGGGCATCGGTCGTCTGGACATGGTTGAAGACCGACTGGTCGGCATTAAGTCCCGCGAGATCTACGAGGCTCCGGGCGCAATTGCCATCATGGCCGCACACGCAGCGCTCGAGGACGTCACCGTTGAGCGTGAGCTGGCTCGTTACAAGCGCCAGGTCGAAGGCGAGTGGGCCAACCTGGTCTACGACGGCCTGTGGTTCTCGCCGCTGAAGCGCGCGCTGGATGCCTTCATCGAGGAGTCCCAGAAGGGCGTTTCCGGTGATATCCGCATGGTCATGCACGCTGGTCACTGCAACGTCAACGGTCGCCGTTCGAACACCTCGCTGTACGACTTCAACCTGGCTACCTACGACGAGGGCGACACCTTCGACCAGACCCTGGCTCGCGGTTTTGTCGAGCTGCACGGCCTGTCCTCGAAGATGGCCGCAAAGCGCGACTTCAACCTGTAAAGATTCTCCAGAGCGACTAGAGCGAAAGGCCTATTGGAAAAGACAATGGTCGAAAAGCACGGTACCAACGAAGGCTCCCTGTGGGGCGGCCGCTTTGCGGGTGGCCCGTCCGAGGCGATGGCTGCATTGAGCAAGTCCACCCATTTCGACTGGGTGCTCGCGCCTTACGACGTTCTTGCGTCCAAGGCCCACGCCCGAGTGCTGCATGCTCGCGGGCTGCTCAGCGATGCCGACTTTGACACCATGATTGCAGGCCTTGATCAGCTCGGCCGCGACGTTGCCTCCGGCGAGTTTGGTCCAGAGGCGACGGATGAGGACGTCCACGGGGCCATGGAGCGCGGTCTGATTGACCGCGTCGGCCCGGAGGTCGGCGGTCGCCTGCGCGCTGGACGTTCCCGCAATGACCAGGTGGCAACCTTGTTCCGCATGTGGCTGCGCGATGCCGTGCGCGGTATCGCACTGGATGTCACGGACCTGGTCGGCGCCCTGGTTGCTCAGTCCAAGGCACATCCGGATGCCATCATGCCGGGCAAGACTCACTCTCAGGCGGCTCAGCCGGTGCTGCTGGCGCACCAGTTGCTGGCACATGCGCATCCGCTGCTGCGTGATCTCGACCGTATCCGCGATCTCGACCGTCGTTTGGCTGTATCCCCGTACGGCTCTGGTGCGCTGGCAGGATCCTCGCTGCATTTGGATCCGGAGGCCATCGCTGAGGAGCTCGGCTTCGACTCTGCCACGGACAACTCCATTGACGGCACCTCTTCGCGTGATTTCGCCTCTGAGGCGGCATTCGTCTTCGCCCAGATTGCCGTGGATATGTCGCGTCTGGCAGAGGAAATCATCTACTGGGCCACCCCTGAGTACGGCTACGTCACTCTGGCTGATGCCTGGTCGACTGGTTCCTCCATCATGCCGCAGAAGAAGAACCCGGACGTGGCAGAGCTGACTCGCGGTAAGACCGGTCGTCTGATTGGTAATCTTGCAGGGCTCATGGCCACGCTGAAGGCTCAGCCGCTGGCTTACAACCGTGACCTCCAGGAGGACAAGGAGCCTCTGGTGGACTCGGTCGAGCAGCTGACCCTGCTGCTGCCGGCATTGACCGGTCTGGTGGCAACGCTGACCTTCCACGAGGATCGTCTGCGCGAGCTCGCTCCGGCAGGCTACACCCTGGCCACTGACCTGGCTGAATGGCTGGTCCGCGAAGGCGTACCTTTCCGTGACGCTCACGAGGCATCCGGCCAGTGCGTCCGCATCGCAGAGTCCAAGGGCGGTATCGGTCTGGACGAGCTTTCCGACGAGGACCTCGCCGGTGTCCACCCGGCACTGACTCCGAAGGTCCGCGAAGTGCTTACTATCGACGGCGCTGTCGCTTCCCGCGACACCCGTGGTGGTACCGCGGGAGTGCGTGTTGCAGAGCAGCTCGCTCGTGTCGACGAGAAGAACACTGAGCTAAAGCAGTGGGCTGAAAAGCCGGTTCGCAGTTAAGTGTTCGGACAGCCATCGTGACACCCTGGCAATTCAGTTCGGTAAGGTAGTGGACTATGAGCCTTGATCCGAAACTCCTTGATATCCTCGCTTGCCCGCGTGACAAGGGGCCGCTTGAATACCTCGAAGACGAGCAGGTGCTGGTCAACCCCCGTCTGAAAATCGCCTACCGCATCGACGACGGCATTCCGGTCATGCTTTCTGACGAAGCTATCACCTGGGACAAATAATTGCCTTTCCCGCTTCCCGACGGCTACAGCGTCCTCGACCGCACTATGCTGTCGGGAGCTCCTATCGAGGCTGCGCGGACGCTGCTCGGGTGCGTAATTGTCATCCCCGCTGAGGATGTCACCGCCACCATCACCGAGGTCGAGGCCTACGGCGGTCCAGCTGACCAGCGCTATCCCGACCCGGCAGCGCACTGCTTTATGGGGCCGACCGAACGCAATCGCGCCATGTTTGGCCCGGCGGGGCATTGGTATATCTACCGCTCCTATGGCATCCACTTTTGTGCCAACATCACTAGCGCTACGGACGGCACGGGCGGGGGAGTATTAGTCCGTTCCGTTCGCATTGAGCAGGGTATGGATGCGGTGCGACGTCGCCGTGGTGAAAAGCCTGCGGTTGCGGGTCTCGGACGTGGTCCGGGCAATGTTGGTCAGGCGCTTGGCCTTGACCTAAGCGACTATGGGGCAGATGCGCTGGATCCGTCGTCACGCGTGTTTGTGGCGCAGCCGGAGACCGCCGATTTAGTTAGCGACATCCACGCAGGCCCGCGCGTGGGCGTTCGCCGAGCTGCGAATAGGCCGTGGCGGCTGTGGCTGCCGGACGATTCAGTCTCAGCCTATCGGCGCCACAAGAAGGCGGTTGAGGAGTTCTAGGTCACCCTCGCGGTGAACGTCGGCAAGCGAAACGTTACGATGGAGGACGTGACTGAACAGAACATTATCGACGAACTACAGTGGCGTGGCCTGATTAATCAGTCCACCGATGTTGACGCGCTGCGCGAGGCGTGCGAAAACCCGATTACTCTGTATTGCGGTTTTGACCCAACGGGCGATTCGCTGCACGCGGGCCACCTGGTTCCGATGATTATGTTGCGTCGTTTCCAGCTGGCCGGTCACCACCCAATTGCACTGGCAGGCGGTGCTACGGGCTTCATCGGCGATCCGCGTGATGTCGGTGAGCGTTCGATGCTCAGCCAGGACGCCATTGAGCACAACCTGGAGGCCATCAAGGGCCAGCTGCGTCGTTTTATTGACTTTGAGGGCGAGGCCCCGGCGACGATGGTCAATAATGCGGACTGGACTATGAATATGTCCGTCATTGACTTCCTTCGCGATGTGGGCAAGAACTTCTCCCTCAACACCATGCTCGACCGCGACACCGTCAAGCGCCGCCTCGAGTCCGACGGCATCTCTTACACCGAGTTTTCCTACATGCTGCTGCAGTCCAACGACTATGTGCAGCTGCGCCGCAACTACGATTGTGTGCTGCAGATTGGCGGCGGCGATCAGTGGGGCAACATCGTCTCTGGTGTCGATTTGAACAGGCGTATCGACGGCGCTAAGGTGCACGGCCTGACCGTGCCGCTGGTGACTGATGCGCAGGGGCAGAAGTTCGGTAAGTCCACCGGTGGCGGCAAGTTGTGGCTGGATGCTGAGAAGACCTCGCCGTACTCCTGGTACCAGTACTTCCTCAACGCTGGTGACTCGGTTGTTATTGACTACCTGCGTTGGTTCACCTTCCTGACTCAGGAGGAAATTGCGGAGTACGAGGTCGCTGTTGCGGAGCGTCCGTTCAAGCGTGAAGCGCAGCGCCGCCTTGCTCAGGAGATGACCAATCTGGTTCACGGCGAAGAGGCTACCAAGGCAGTGGAGCTAGCAGCGCAGGCGCTGTTTGGACGCGCTGAGCTGACTGAGCTGGACGAGGCCACTCTGGTAGGTGCTGTCTCTGAGACCGAGGTTGCGGAGATTGCCGAGGGTGAACCGCGAACGGTCGTTGACCTCCTGGTTGCTGCGGGTCTTGCTAAGTCGAAGGGCGAAGCACGCCGCACCATTAAGGAAGGTGGCGCCTACGCCAATAACCAGCGCATCGAGGACGAAGCGTGGGAACCAGCTGCCGAGGATCTGCTGCATGGCAAGTGGATTGTGCTGCGCCGCGGTAAGAAGAACTTCGCTGGTGTGAAGTTCGTGTAGGTGCTGGTTGGTCTCCGTGTAGGTGCGTTGTTGGCCTCTAGATCAATCGGCGTTTATGCGGCTTGATTCTTTTTAGGTAGCTGGGCTAAGGCTCCGGGCAAGCTAGGAGAATGATGATTTCAGAATCATTGACTCCTGGTCAGTCCGGAGCTTTGGTTGTTTTAGGGGAGCGTAGAAACCGGAGCCAAGGTGGTAGTGATGAGCGAAAGCTATCGGCTTTCGTTAAGGGGAGGGGGCTTCCGGTCCTTGGTGAATCGCTCTACTGCACAGGCAAAACGCTAGTACGCATCAATCTACCTGGGGTTTTGTGTCTTTAGGTGGGGTGTGT
>NZ_KV798490.1:0-88338 GCF_001809695.1 Corynebacterium sp. HMSC063A05
CCCGGAAAAGACACACTTTTCTTTACTTAACCCAAAATAGGAGCACAACAACAAAAAACACACGACTACAACAGCGCAAAATAAAACACCGCCCTACCAGGTCATGGAAGGACGGTGTTTTAAGAAATGTGGCTTGAGCATCTCAAGTGAACTTTTACCGGCTCACCAGTATGTAGATTGCTCTGAAGCTGTAATTACTTCAGTTCCTTGGAGGACAGCCCCAGGGTGCGGCGAGCAACAACCAGCTGCTGAATCTGCTGGGTTCCCTCGAAGATATCCAGGATCTTGACGTCGCGGGACCACTTCTCCAGCAGGTTACGCTCGGAGTAACCGAAGGTGCCTGCCAGCTGAACGGCACGCAAGCAGATCTCAGTGCCTGCGCGGCCGGCCTTGGCCTTACACTCAGAAGCCTCCAGGGTGTTCGGCTGCTTGTTGTCAGCCATCCACGCAGCGCGCAGAGCCAGGAGGTACGCAGCCTCCCAATCGGACTCCAGCTTCAGGTACTCAGCTGCAGCAGCGCTCTGGGTGTGTGCCGGTGCATCGTAGTCAATCTCGATGCCGGCCTCTTCCAGAATGCGACGCAGCTCTTCCAGCGAAGCACGGGAGACACCGATGGCCATACCCGCAACCAGCGGACGAGTGTTGTCGAAGGTCGCCATTGCGCCGGCGAAGGACTTCTTAACGTCAATCTCCGGGGAACCCAGCAGATTCTCCTTCGGAACGCGGACGTTGTCCAGGCGGAGCACTGCAGTATCCGAGGAACGAATACCCAGCTTCTCTTCCAGGCGCTCCACGGTGAAGCCCGGGGTGCCCTTCTTCACCAGGAAGGACTTGATGGCAGCGCGGCCCTTGGACTTGTCCAGGGTCGCCCACACAACGACGGAATCGGAACGCTCACCAGCAGTAACGAAGATCTTCTCACCGTTGATGACGTACTCGTCACCATCGAGCTTGGCAGTGGTGGAAACAGCGGAGGAGTCAGAACCGAAGGACGGCTCGGTAATTGCCATGGAAGCCCAGGTCTTACCGAAAGCCTCCAGCTGCTCATCAGTAGCAACAGCTGCGATAGCTGCGTTACCCAGACCCTGGTACGGCAGGGACAGGGTCAGACCCACGTCACCCCAGCAAGTCTCAATAACGTTGAGCAGCGAAGCCATGTTGCCACCGTTTTTCACACCGGTACGCTTCTTTTTCTTGTCATCGCCACGTCCACCGGAAGCACCGGAGAAGCCACGGCCACCGTCGGCCATGCCGTCCATCATGGAGGCAAGGGTGTCGAGCTCCTTCGGGTACTCGTGCTCAGCGAGATCGTACTTACGGGAAATCGGTCGGAAGATCTCAGCGGCGGCCTGATGCGACTGGGACGCGCCCGCCTTGAGGAACTTCGGCAGTTCGAGGTTAATCATTTTCTTTCCTCTTAATTCTTTTCGGCTGAAGTATCTAGCGGTTTACAGAACGACGATGCCTTCGGCGACACCAATTGCGCGGAGGTCACGGTACCAACGCTCAACCGGGTGCTCCTTGGTGAAGCCGTGTCCACCGAGCAGCTGCACACCGTCGGAACCAATCTTCATACCCTTTTCCGTGGCGAAGGTCTTAGCCAGAGCTGCCTCGCGAGCGAAACCGCGACCCTGGTCAGCGCGGGAAGCACCGCGGAGGGTGATCATACGGAGACCATCGAGCTCAATCTTGATGTCGGCGACCATGAAGGCCACTGCCTGGCGGTGGGAAATCGGCTCGCCGAATGCCTGACGCTCGTTGACGTAAGGAATGACGTAGTCGAGAACTGCCTGAGAAGTACCCATTGCAAGCGCAGCCCAGCCGAGGCGGGAACGACGCAGAATGTCAAGGTATGCCTCTTCACGATCCTCAGCAGAGGTGCTAGCACCGCCGAGAATGTTCTCAGCCGGAACCTTGACATCCTTCAGGATGACACGGCCCATTGCGGCACCGCGCAGACCCATGGACGGGTCAGCCTCAACGTGGAGGCCCTCAGTGTCGGACTCAACGATAACCAGAGCTGGCTTACCCTCGAGCTCAACACCGATGATGAACAGCTCAGCTGCGCCGGCGTTCGGAACGAAGGACTTAACACCGTTGAGTACCAGCGAATCGCCCTCGCGCTTCGCGGTGGTTTCAGGCTTGCGCGCGTCGAAAAGCGGACGCGGCTCTGCGAGAACAACAGCGGCAGCCGGGACGTTCTCGCCAGCGAATGCCGGCAGGTAGGTCTTCTGCTGCGAGTCGGAGCCGTGAGCGGTCAGGGTGGCAGCGACACCGGCCGGAGCCAGCACAGCCAGAGCCAGACCCATGTCTCCGTAAGACAGAGCCTCTGCGACCAGCGCGTTGGTGGTGACGTCCTCACCTGTAGCGATGCCCTCGAAAGCCTCCGGAACGTTGATCATGGTGACGCCCAGCTCAGAAGCCTCAGAGACGAGGTTCTCCGGCGGAGTTGCCTCGTGGTCGGACTTGTAAGCAGCCTCGCGCAGACGAGACTCAGCGAACTCCTTCACCGTCTCGACGATCATCTGCTGATCCTCGGTCGGGGTGAGGTCGAAGAGCTTCTTTGCCTTCTCCTCGGCTGCGGCCTCCTGTGCAGCCTGGGCTTCCTCAGCCGGACGCTCCGGCTTACCGGAACCGGAAATCTTCTTAAACTGACGATTCGCGGCACCAAGGGTCTTAAAACCGGACTTGGTGGACTGGTACACCACGCGGTCGATCTTTGGCTGAAGGTCGTACTTCTGGGCGAAGTCCGAACCAGTAATCGACGTGATGAACCGCATTGCCGCTCCGATAGCGTCGCGACCAGGGTTATTGCGGCCGACAGTCGAATCTTCGCGGTTCTTCTTCTCGCTCATGTGATCATGGCCTTTCGAGTCAGAACTATTACTGGCATAACAATAAATGAATCACGTGACCGTTGTCACAGGAATTGAAAAAACATTGCCAAGTAACAGAAAACTTTCAGGTTTCTAACTTGTCAGGCGATAACACGGTTAACAACGTAGTTGCGATCAGCGAGCTCACCAAGCAACGCCTCGGGCTCGAAGCCGTACATCGCCCAACGGGCACGCGCAGTCCACGCAAGCGCATCTTCACTGCTCAAACGATGGAAATTAACCTGGTAACCACCGGAATAGACATGCAGCAGCGTGTAGCCACCGGGGTATGCCTTGCACGCGCCGGTCTCCAAATAATCAACGCCGGCACCAAAATCACCGCGAGTACGCTTTGCACGGTGGGTGTGACCTGCTCCCGCGAAGAATACACCCGGAGCGTCGTTAAGCAGCTGCTGCAAACGTCGTGCATCAGCGCTATTGAGAATGAATATGGGGCCGGCAGCATTTGTCCAGCCAGCCTCAGAAGTAATTGGGTGATGAGCCAGCACAACCGTCGGCTTGTTGGGGTCGCGCTGTAGTTCTTGCTCTAGTGCATCGAACTGTCCCGGGCTAATCTCGCCACCGGACTGATCCAATTTCGACGAATCCAGACCGATGACGCGGACCGGCCCCTGCTGAGTGACCCACAGTTCTTGTCGCGGACGCCCCAGTAGGACTCCGAAGGGATCGCGATGATCTTCGGTGCCCTCCAAAACCGGGAATTCGTCGTAGCCAGCAGACGGATCGGCATCTGGCTTATGCGGACGATCGTGATTTCCGCGGGTGACAAACCACTGCTGCCCCTGAGCGCCAAAAGTATTCATAATCTCGGCAAATCGACGTACCTCCACCGGACGTGCCTCCGACGTGGCATCACCGTTGATGAAAACCCTTTCAATACCCATCCCCCGAAGCTCAGCGAGGGCAGCCGTCAACATGACCTCGGGGTACGGTGCGGCACCGGCTTCAGGGAAAATAGGTGCAGGCAAATTGCCGACAACAATACCGTGCCCGTTTTCGCCGATATGCGTGTCGTTGAGGATGGCAATCGTGGTCAGATACTCCCCCTCCGGAGCGACCAACGTCGTGAACCGTCCAGTTTGTTCAGGCGTATCGGGGAGGTTTCGGGTAATTAATCCCGGCTCGGCGACCAGCCCATTCGATCGACATTCGAAACGGTACGTGGTTCCAGGCCGCAGCTTATCGACGGTCACAAAGTGGTAGCCAACCTGCGCCTCGTCCTTATACACCACGGGCAGCTCGCCGCCCTCATCAGCGTCGACTGGCACTAGCGCAACTTCAGTATCGGCCGGTGCCAGTGGAGCCAGCTTCCCCCACGCTGGATGTGGGCCTGCATACGTCGCCCACGAAAATGTCACTGACGTATCGGTCACGGTCACGACTTCCAGATCCGTCACCACGAGGCCACTGGTCAAACCTGTTAATGGAAACGGCGCCTGGTTCGGAGCCGCCGATGCAACTGCTCGCGTCCCGACGCTATTGACGGCCACCGCTACCGCTCCCGCTGCTGCTCCCAAGCGCAATACGGATCGCCGATTAATTTTCTTATTCCCATTTACCGAAGTCATGGGTGAAGAAATTACGGGATAAAGATAATCCCGGTGATAACACCGGGATAACTACACATGAATTCGCCGACCAGCCGTAATTTTCCGGCTGACCACTACTTGAATAACTTCATGCTAAAAAGAAGCGTCGCTTACACTTCCGGCTTCACAATCGGGAACAGCACGGTTTCACGAATGCCGAGGCCGGTCAGGGCCATCAGCAGGCGGTCAATGCCCATACCCACACCGGTCGTCGGCGGCATGCCCTGTTCCATTGCCTGCAGGAAGTCCTCGTCTAGAACCATGGCCTCGTCGTCGCCACCGGCTGCCAGACGTGCCTGATCCTCAAAGCGCTCGCGCTGGACAACCGGGTCAACCAGCTCGGAGTAGCCGGTAGCCAGCTCGAAGCCACGGACGTAAAGATCCCACTTCTCGGTCACGCCCGGCTTGGAGCGGTGCTGACGAGTCAGCGGAGAGGTCTCGACCGGGAAGTCGCGGACGAAAATAGGACCGTCGAGCTGATCTTCACAGAGCAGCTCCCAGATTTCCTCGACCAGCTTGCCGTGGCCCCAGCCGCCCTTCTCCGGAACCTCAAGTCCAATCACGTCGGCGATTGCTTTTAGCTCCTCGACGGTCGAGTCGATGGTGACTTCCGGCTGACCAGGGAACTTGCGAGCAAGTGCCTCGTTCAGCGACGGGTACATCTCAATCTGCTTCCACTCGCCGCCGAAGTCGAACTCCGTGCCGTCGGCAAGCGTAACGGTCGTCGAACCGAAGACCGCGACGCAGATTTCCTGAATGACCTCGCGGACGGTGCGGGCGGAGTCATCGTAGGTGCCGAAGGCCTCGTAGTACTCCAGCATCGCGAACTCCGGGCTGTGCGAGGAGTCGATGCCCTCGTTACGGAAGTTACGGTTAATCTCAAAGACTCGCTCCATACCGCCGACGACGCAGCGCTTGAGGAAAAGCTCCGGCGCGATGCGCAGGTAGAGATCAATGTCCAGCGCGTTGGAATGAGTCACGAATGGACGTGCAGCTGCACCGCCGTGCAGAGTCTGCAACATCGGGGTTTCGACCTCGAGGAAACCGCGACGTTCAAGGGCGTGGCGCAGCTCGCGGATGACCTTGATGCGAGTCAGTGCGTTAGTACGAGCCTGCTCACGCATAATCAGGTCCGTGTAACGGTGACGCACACGGCTGTCCTCGGACAGATCAGCGAACGACACCGGCAATGGACGCAGAGCCTTCGAGGCCATCTGCCACTTGGTAGCCATTACGGACAACTCGCCGCGGCGCGAAGAAATTACGCGGCCAGTAATGAGGACGAAGTCGCCCATATCTACGTCCGACTTCCAAGCAGCCAGGGCGTCCTCGCCGACCTCAGCCTTGGAAAGCATGGCCTGCAGGGTCGTGCCGTCGCCCTCCTGCAGAGCGGCAAAGCAGAGCTTGCCGGTATTACGGATAAACATGACACGACCAATGACGGTCACGACATCCTGAGTCTCCTCGCCGGCCTCGAGGTGGCCCCACTCTTCGCGGACATCCTTGAGAGAGTGCGTACGGGGAACCTCGACCGGGTACGGCTGAATTCCAGCCTCGAGCAGGCGGTCACGCTTCTCGCGTCGAATGCGCAGCTGCTCAGGAACGGTGGCGGTGTTTTCAGGGGTCTTCTTCGCGTCAGTCACGGCTATAAAGGTTAGCCGACTACACCGCCGACCTGCTACTCGCCCGGCTCTTTGCGAAATACTCAGCGCACTACTCCCCCGCCTGCCGCCAACCTCGACGAATATCCTCCACAATTCGAGGATGAGCCAGTGTCGACGGTTCCAATTGTTGCGGACCGTTATCAGCACCGAACACAGCCGCAGCCCGAGCCACGTCAGGAGTGAGGAATTTCAGCGGCGGGGCGCCGTCGTAAAGCTCGAGCGTAGGAGGCTCAGGCTCGGCCTGCGCGAGTACAAACCCCCAGTCCCCGAAGGTGGGAACATGCACATGGTACGGAGTGGTCGACCAGCCTGCGGCACGAATCGAGCTGTCGGTGCGCCAGAAGGCCTGCGGCGTCGAAAATGGCGAACCCGACTGCACCACCAGCTTCGCGCCCGGCGCGGCCACCGTACGGATTAACCCGTAAAACTCCTGAGAGTAAAGCTTGGCTAACACTGCGTTGTCGGGATCGGGAAGATCTGCGTAGATGGCGTCGAATTTTTGCGTCTGGGTCTTGCCACGTGCCTGATCGTGGAGCCATGCGAAAGCATCCGCAGTAACCTTCTCCACTCGGGGATTGTCCAGGCTGCCGCCGTTATCTTCCCGCAGCACAGTGCGGGCGACCTCGATGACGTCCGGATCCAGATCGACCTGAACAATGCGCTCGATGTTGGGCATCCGCAGCAGCTCCCGGGCAGCCAGCCCATCTCCCCCGCCGAGAATCAATGCCGACTTCGTGTCTTTATCCACCGCCGGGTAGACCAGCGACTCGGTGTAGCGGTACTCATCACGACTGGAGTACTGCAGTCCCCCGTCGAGATAAAGCCGCCGGTCCCCGCCAAATCGGGTGACGACGATGTCCTGGTACTTCGAGTGCTTGGCAAAAACAATGGGTTGGGCGTAGAGCGACTGCCGGGCGGTCGCCTCGATGTCCCGGATTCCGGCCAGCAACGCAACCAACCCAACCAGCGCCGCGACGAGGGCGGCGACAGCTGCGACAAGTGCCCGGCGGGACAACATCTGCTTCAGTAGCAGCGCGGCAATTACCAATGCCGCGGTGACGTTGATCAGTCCGGCGATGGCAGTGGCCTTCAGCATTCCCACGGTAGGCAGGAGCACAAACGGCCAGATTAAACCGCCGACCAAGGCTCCGAAGTAGTCCGCGGCGTTGAGATTCGCCAGCACGCGACCGGTGTCCTCTGCGGAGGACGTCCGACCGGTCTGCAGAAGTGTCATGAGTAACGGCACCTCGGCACCAACCAGCGTTCCGATTATGAAAGTAGCAGCGACCAATGCTCCTAGGCTCTCACCTGTAACCGAAAATACCCAGTACAGGGCGGTTGCGGACACACCGCCGAGCAAACCCAAAGCACACTCGATACCGAGGAAAGACACCGCGGCACGGCGCACAAACGGTTTCGCCACGACGGCGCCAAAACCCAGCGCTGCGACATAACCGGCCACAATCAGGGAATTCGCAACGACGTCACCGCGGCCAAGAGAAGCCGACAGCGCCAGTAGCGCCAGCTCATAGACCAGGCCGCAGGCAGCGCAGGCCGCCACAGAGCCCAGCAGGAGAGCCCGCCAACGCCGGGAAGTCGTGGTGGTCTCCATCTATGACAGCGCCACCGCGTTAATCACACCGATAACGATGAAGGCGGTCGCAGCCAACGCCGCTCGGGGGCGTACTTTCGCGTCCATCACGACATCACGGAAGCGCCCCGGAATCAGGGCTTCCAGCACCAGCAGCGATGCTGCCTGCAGCACAATGCCGAGGGCACCGTAGACGAGGGTCTCCCCCAGGCCAATCATCAGGGCGTCGTCGGATGCGCGGATTACCGAAACGACAATGCAGGCCAGCGCAATCTGCTGTGAGCCCGCTATCATCGCGGCGCCCGCACGGTTTTCGAGAAACACCAGGTCGCGCAGTTTCCCAGGGGTAATCAGATCAAGGACAATGAATCCGACTACAAGCACTAGGGCACCCGCAAGGAAGTAACCGATGGTGGCCGGTACTCCGACGGCCAGATGCTCGCCCACTGTTGACTGCGCTGTCTCTGATGTCTCCGACTGCGCCGTGAGGATAGCCGTCCCGGTGGTGGCCATGTACGTTACTGGTCCCATGTTTATTTCGCTCCTCCGAATGATCCGGCCGATCCACCCGAACCGCCGGAGGGGGCGGAGGGACCGAAACCGGGGCCGAGATAGATGAAGTGCCCACCCGAATAGCGGCCACTAAGTGATTCTCTGGTTATCAGGCACGTGTCCTTCGACCCTGCCTCAGGGGTCTGACGCGAAACGATGAACAGGTGCTTCTTCGTCCTCAGGTACGCCGCCCCGCCATCTTCGTTGTAGGCCTGTGGCTTGATCTCTTCTTTCAGCTCACGCCCCACCTCAATGGGGTCGCGGTCGCCACAGGTCCAACGTCGATCAATTCCGCTGCTGACCTGCGTCGCAGATGCTGCGCCGGGCGCGGACTGATAGCGCTCGCTAATCCTCTCTTCCGCAGATTTCCCGCCGACGAAAAAACCAGCCAGCGTGACCATAATGCCGACAACGATCAGTGCGTAACCAATACTTCCGCGTCCCATAGACTCAGGAACCTCCCTTTACGCGGTCTGCCTCAGCCCCATGGTTACCAGCAACGGCAGTCCAAGTATTCGACGTCCACACGAGCTGCCCCGGCGGGTAGCCGTGCCACGTATCCCAGCGATACCCCTGCTCAATCGGCTCCGCAGACAACACAGTCAGCGCGCCGGGAGAACCGGGAAACTCTGCGACGACCGAATGGGGATGTCCCGCTCCGAACTCACGCCGTAAAGCATTTGCGCGCTGAGCGAAGGCTTCTGGCGAGAGGTTCTCCACACGAGCTTTCACCATCACGCCCGCCCCGCTCAGAGGCACACCGTGTGTCGCAGTACAGGAAATCTCCTCGGTAAAGCACGGGTTCTCCCGCTTACCGACGAAAACCACATGCGACGCTCCGAGGACACCGAGCGTCAGCGACGGTGTTTTGCCGTCGGGGTGTGAGATAACCGCCTCGCAGAGGGTGTCCGGGACTTGGCCGTCAAAAGCAACGCGGAGTTGCTCCGCAGCGGTGTCTTTGAACGGCACATCTAGAATTGCCAGCGACATAGTGACCGTCACTAGCGATTGTCCGTGTCCGGATTATGGTCCGGCGCTGCCATAACATCAATCTCACCGGGAAGAATCCTAATACCGGTGGATGCCTCCCACATCGAGTCACCGTAGCGTTCCAGTCCGAGCAAGCGACCGTCACCGGACTTGTAGTCGACGAAGTCCGTAGCCCCCTCGGGCGGCAGCCCAGTGGTGCCAATCGCGGTGTAGCGGGCGGTCCCCCGCTCTTCCTCCCAGTACTCCACACCGTCGACAACGATGGGATTAGCTGGTTTGAAGCTACCTGGAAGCTTGCGCCACCAGGTGAGGATGACTTCACCCTCATCTTCCTCAACGCCGAACCAAGAACCATCTGCCCCACCGTCGACGAGATGTTCCCACCAGCGGAACGGTCCCTGAGAGAGCTCAAGTGATCCGCGCACAACATGAGAGGCACCACCGTAGTTCAGGATTGCGCCCGGTGCGACAGAGGTTGGGCCGTACTTGCGGTACTCATCAGTCATCAGTGGATCGACGAAGCGCTCCCGATCAGACCCCGGAACCTGAGTATTCCGACGCGCTACAACAACGACGATGACCCCGATGACAACGAGGATGATGCCGATTATGACAATGCTGTTCACTAGGATTAATCCCATCGATAGTGTGGTGGCGCTGAGAAAACGCCCGATTACTAACTTTCTACCGAATACAGTCGCGGCGCGTCGTCGAACATTATTTTCGTTCGAGACGCGCCGCGATAGGTCTACGCGCTAATCCGCGCGTTTTTGCTTAGCTCCTTGCCAAGGGCAACCTACACACCAATCTTCTTGCCATCAGTGCGTACAACCTGAACGACTGCCGGGCGTGGCTGCTCCTTGCCACCGTCCGGCCAGTGCGAGGTCGGGTTGGTGGTCGGGTCCGGGTTGTCGCCGACCGGGTGGCCCTGATCCGTTTCAATCTCGCCCGGGTGCTGGACGTTGACCATCACGCGGTTGGAGAAGATTTGCGGACCACAGGTCTCAGCAGCAACCGGAACAGTCAGGAAGCACTTGGTCTCACCACGACGCTCGCCTTCGACAGCAACGGCGAACAGGCCGTCGTTGGAGTCCAGGGCGTTACCGTCGGTGGAAACCCACAGGTTACCGTACTCGTCGAAGGTGACGTTGTCCGGGCAGGAAATTGGCGAGACCGATTCCTTGTCGAAGCCACCGAAGTAGGTGTAAGCCTCGTTCGGGTCACCGCAGACCAGCAGAAGGTTCCACTTGCCCTTGGTACCAGCGTGGTCATCTTCCATCTCCAGAACAAGGCCATTCTTGTTCTCGGTGATTGGTGCAACCTCAGTCGCTCCCTCATAGGGGCGCCCTGCGCCATCAGTCTTCTTGGCGGCCTTGTTGTCCTGGGTCTTGCCAGAGCTATCCGGGCTCGCCTTACCGCGGTACTTGTTGTTGGTCAGCGCCGCGTAGACCTTACCGGTCTTCGGGGACGGCTCGATATCCTCCGGGCGATCCATGCGAGTCGCACCGACCTTGTCACCGGCGATGCGGGTGTAGATGCAGACCTCTTCGGCGGTCATGCCATCAACGTGGGACTCGTGCTTGCCGTCTGCCTTGGCGGTCATCAGCGGAAGCCACTCAATGTCACCGTCGAAACGGCCGTCCTTCGGCAGCTCACCGGAGCCGTCAATCTCGGACTCGGAATTACCGTTGAACTTACCGACGTAGAGCGTGCCCTCGGACAGAATGCCCATGTTGTGCTTGAGGTCGCCTTCCTTAACCTTGCGGGAAGAGACGAACTTGTAGATGTACTCGAAACGCTCGTCGTCGCCGGAGTAGCACACAACCGTGCCGTCGTCGGTGACGTAAATCTGACCGGCTTCATGCTTGAAACGCCCCAGTGCGGTGTGCTTGACCGGGGTGGAGTTCGGGTCAGATGGGTCAATCTCCACCAGCCAGAAGAAGCGGTTCGGCTCATTCGGCTCCTTGGAGACATCGAAGCGGTCGTAGTACTTCTCCCACGCGCGATCGGACAGCTCTTCATTCTTGACCGAGTAGCGCTTGAGCTTCTTAACTGTGTCCTCGTCCTTGAGCTTGCCAACGTTGCCGAAGTACTGGTCGACGTTCTCCTCGCCGGACAGGTAGGTACCCCACGGAGTAACACCACCGGAGCAGTTGTTCAAAGTTCCCTCGACCTTCATACCGCTCGGGTCAGCCTTGGTCTTCAGCAGATCGTGACCAGCAGCCGGACCGTCAACTGTGAACTCGGTGAAGCCAGTGATACGACGGTTACGCTTGTCGCTCAGGATCGGCTTCAGGAATCCCTTGTCATCCTCTTCCACAGCAAGGATGGTCTGCCCGTGGGCAGCCAGTCCGATGTCGACCTGCTCCTTAGTGGCATCTTCCTTCTTGTAGGCACGGAACATCATCGGCTCAGTGGTGTACTCGTGCGAGCAGACGTACAGCAGTGTGCCGTCTTCAGCCTTAATCAGGCCAGCGAAGTCATTGTTGAAGCCGAACTGCTTCAGCTGGTTTTCCGGAGTCTGCTTGTCAAAGTCGAACTCCGGGCCACCTTCGTGGATTGGGTCGCCCCAGCGAATCAGAACATTCTGCTCGTAGCCGTCCGGGATAACGACTGCGTCTTCCGTGTTCGGCTTAACGGCGTCGAAACGCATACCCTCCGGCGATTCGCCCTTGCTACCGTCACCGGCAGCAGTGGTACCGGAGGCATCGGAGCCACCTGCGGCACTGCCCGAATCATCAGAGGAGCAAGCGGCCAGCACGGCGCCACCGCCGACCGCAAGAGCACTAGCACCAGTGACCTTCAGTGCAGCACGACGGGAGAATGCGCGCTGGGAGAATGCCTGCTTCGCAACATCACCGAAGTACTGGTTGTCAGAGAACTCATTCGGAGCATCGTCAGCACAAGCATTACCACACTTGTAAGTGCAGGTCAGGGAGCTGCGAGAGGTAGCAAACGGATTTGTCAGCAGATTCTTGCCAATACGAACCACGGGGGAGACCGCCTTTGTATAGCTTCGACTAGATGAGGAAATGGAAAACTAAAACTTTTAGATCCTCTAAGAAGCTAAGGACGTTGCGTTACCTTTCGGTTTCTAAAGATCAACTCGCCAATGAGCTTTAGCTGACGGTCTAATGGCTTACAATTTAACGCAAAGTAAACACCCTGGTGTTGTGGTTTTCCCGCTCGGCTTTCCCTCCAACTACGCAGTCGAGACCCAGCTCTGCGGGCTGCGTGGACTAGCCCTGGTTCTCAGGACTACGCGGATTCTTCAAATCAGAGCCTTCCGGCACATCCGCCGGGTCAGTGCCGCTTTCTAGAATCCTGTTATTCTCATCGACGAAAATGACATTCGGCTTGTACGTACGCGCCTCAGCGTCATCCATCATGCCGTAGCCGATGATAATAACCAGGTCACCCGGCGAGATTAGGCGGGCAGCGGCACCATTGATGGAAATGATGCCCGAGCCACGCTCACCGGTAATGCAGTAAGTGGTAAGTCGGTTGCCATTGTTGATGTCAACGATGTCGACGGCTTCACCTTCAAGCAGGTCGGCCGCTTCCATCAAATCAGCGTCAATCGTGCACGATCCAACGTAGTGAAGATCAGCCTGAGTCACCGTGGCACGATGAATCTTGGACTTCAACATAGTGCGAAACATGAAAAAGGTAGGTCCCTTCCTGGATTCGTCCCCTGGATGCTTGCCTACCGCGGCACCCCTTAGCGTGGCAGGTTGTTAGTCGGCACACTATAATACGACAACTTCCCAGCCACGAAAAACTACTTCGAAAAGCCGTCCTACTCGCTGTCCTGCTCAACGCCAAAGCCGGCGTTCTTCAGGTTTTCTTTGCTGGACTCATCTTTCAGGCGGGCATCTCGAGCAGCGCGGACCTTTTCCTGCAGCTCAGCCAACTCAGCGGCCTCTTGCTCAGTCAGCTCGCCGTCCAGACCCGCAGCCGACAGGGCCGCTGACGCAATTTCGGCGTCCTTCTGCCCGAGCTGACCGAAACCGTTTGCCGAATCCGGGCGCGGCGCACCCAGAATCAAGCCAACATTATCAATGAGACGAGTAGTGCCGACCTTCGCAGCAACCAGTAGGCGAGCTTCAGTCTCCTGGCCGTCGCCGCGCAACGCCTCGTCGGAAAGCGGGGCGAGCGCAGCGTCACGCAGCTCCAAGTAATCCAACTCGACCTCAGGCTGGCTGGCGAGCACACCACGCGCGGTTTCCAGCACAGCATCCGCACCACGGTCCGCGACAAAAGCACCGGCAGTCAGCGCAGCGGACAGGGTTACTGCGAGATTGCGCTGCTCCTCGGAGAGGTAGCGGTTGCGGGAGCTCATAGCCAGCCCATCGGCCTCGCGGATCACTGGCACACCGTGCAGCTGCACCGGCATATTCAGGTCAGTGACCATCTGCTGCATCAGGCACAGCTGCTGGTAGTCCTTCTCACCAAAAACAGCATCAGTGCAGTTGGTGATGTTGAAAAGCTTGTTAACCACTGTCAACGCGCCGGCGAAATGCCCCGGGCGAGTAGCGCCTTCGAGCTCCGACGCCAGCGGACCCGGCTGCACGGTCGTACGGAAACCGTTGGGGTACATCTCCTTCGCGTTCGGCGCAAAGACCAGCTCAGCACCTACAGCGCGGAGCTTCTCCACGTCTTCCTCCAGAGTGCGCGGGTAGGCGTCAAAGTCCTCCCCCTCACCGAACTGCAGCGGATTGACAAAAATCGACACCACCACAACCGCGCGCGGCAGCGTCTTCGCGGCCTGTACTAGTTCAAGGTGCCCCTGGTGCAGCGCACCCATCGTAGGTACAAGCACCACCGGCCGCCCGGTCTTCCGCAACGCACGGGTGACCTGCGCGATTCCCGCAATAGTCTTGTGAACAGTTGTCTCTCCGGCGGTATAACCCGTCATGTTTCCTCCGCGTTCAGATCTACCGGACCAAGCTTTTCGTCCGACGGCAATACCTTACGCCACATCCCGGATGACCAGAACAGCCAGTCCGCTCAGGTCATCGGCGTAGGTACCGCAAAACCTCGTTGGCGCCGCGCAGCTCGGCGATGCGCTCGGCGAGGGCCAGGTAGGCGGTTCCCATTTCCGGCGCCACCGCTTCAATTTCACGTTCGTGCTTGACGACGGTCCCCAAGTCGTCCCGCGTCACCGGGCCAGTCAGCCCCCGGGAACCCCACCTCAAGGCATTGTCCAATGAAGCTTCCAGCAGTGGGCGGAGCAGCTCGGCGGCTTGGCCTCGACGCAGCTCAGCTATGTCGGTGTCTTCGGCTGCTGCATCTCCGCCGATAGTGGTTGCCAGCATTTCTACTGCATCGACCACAACTGCGCCCAGACCGTTTGAGCCGTGTGCCATGGCCGCGTGATAGAGGCCGCGGTGCTGTTCGTTGATGAACACCGGACGACCGCCGAGTTCACCAATGAGCAGTTCACTGACTGTTTTCGCGAGCTCATCCCCGACCGTGATACCCCATGGGCAACCGGTCAGGAGCTCGGAGTCGTCGTCAAGCCCTGCGAATGTCATTGCGGGATGGGCGGCGATGGTCAGCGCGCCGGTGAGCGCGACCGGATCGAGCACGGCACGCCCGAGGGAACCAGAAGTATGCATGACGATGCGCCCGGGACCAACGTGGCGGGCGACTTCCTCGGCGACCTCTGCGATGGCGCGATCCGGCACAGCGATGACGATGAGCTCGCAGGTGGAAGCTGTGTCGGCAATGCTGCTGACCTGTGCGTTCGGGAGACGTAGATGCGCTCGTGTGACAGATTCTGGTGAGCGCGCGACCACGTGAGTGACACGATGTCCACAGCGCTCTAACGCCTGGCCGAGCGCAACCCCGACTTTTCCGGCAGAAATAATCCCCACCGTCAACCGCGGAGCGGTTGTCCGATGGGGATGGGAATCATGCTGGCTTTGCGTCATGACTGACTAGGTTAGACCAAACCAGCTATGTGCGGTGAGTAGGTCGCGCACACTCGGTAAGCGACTAGGCTTCTTCGTCCTCGCGCTGCTCCCTCTTCTTGCGCATCTGCGCCATCAGCTCGGCAACCGTCAGGCTGCCCTTGTTGTCCTCAGCACGGCGCCGACCGTGGCTTGCAGGCTCCTGTTCAGGAGCCTGAACTGGCTCTTTTGCGAGGTCCTCATCGCGAATGGTCTGCAGCTGGCGAGTCGGAGAGTCCGAGGCGGCGTCCGATTCCGGCGCAGCGAATGGGTGCCGTGCACCGTGTGCCTCGTGCGCACCGCCCTGAGAATCTTCCTCTGCGGCGTCCTCGGCCGGGGTTTCCTGCCAGTTGATGGCGCGGAAAGAGTTAGTGGAGAACTTCTCCTTGGAAACGGTTTCGTCATCCTTGGAGTCGGCGACTTCGGGGACGTCAACCGGCTGACCAGACGGCGAGAATGTACGGCGCATGTCGGTGGCCTCGGCATCTTCAACCGGCGAAGCGGAGCCAGTGCCACCGTGCTGGGTATGAGCACCGACAGTGCCGTTGGCGGTCATTTCAGCACGGTGGGAAGTCGCGCGTGGTGTCGGCCGGTCGTGGCCTGTCGGGTTCTTCATTGGCGAAGCCTGCTGCGGCGAGTCAAGCTCACGCAGACGCTCGGCCTGAGCGCGAAGAGCAACCTGCTCGTCGTCGAAATCCTCACCCATGAACTCAGCAAGCTGGGCGCGCAGTGCAAAGACCTCAGCGCGCAGCGCCGCAATGTTGTCATCGTTGTTGCCCTCAAGCGAATCCAAGTAGTTCTGCTCGAGAATCAGTTCCTGCTCACGGTGAGTGGCCAGCTCGCGGTCAAGCTCCACCTTGTGCAGCTCCTCGATTGTCTCCAACCGCTTGCGCTCCAGCGCAATAGTCTTGCGGTATCGAGTCACCAGCACAGCCCCGATAACTGCCGACCACAACGCCAGCAGCACGGCAACCTTCATCCAGCCGGCAGAGCTGGCAAAGAGCATGACGATACTGGCAATCACCGCGAGCACCAGCAGCACAACCATGAGAATGACGGCGGTTTTCTCCGTCATACCATCGGTAGAACTAAATTTCGTCACATCATTGCTCTGCTCATCTGCATATGCCGCATCAGCCCCGGAATTAGCTCCAGCGGAGTAGCTTTCGAAGGCTGAAGAAGGCGACGGGGACGGAGACTCAGCCATATCCGACGAAGTAGCTGCCGCGTCGCTCTGAAAATATGCGGCATCACCCGAGCGCTTCGGGTCATTACCGGCGTTGGAGAGGTCAGTCATAACTCCCACCCTACCGAGTTAGTTCCCATTTCCCCGCTAGGAGGCGAAGAATTTTCGCCATCAGTTGGCAATTGGCAAACTTTTTCCAGCCACAACCCCGCCGCAGCGAGCAAAATGCCAGATACTGTGCCGACAATCATGATCGGTCCATCGGCCTGTGCGGCCGCAAGTTCCGTCCACTTCGGCAAGGCCCACAGCACGCCACCGGCGTACAGTCCTCCGAGAATCGCACCCAACCACGCGGATGCCGTACCGACCACCAGCCATCGCGACAACGTTAACGGCTGCACCTGACTGCGATCCTGCCCGACCTTCGCCTCTTTCAGTACCGACTTAATCCACCGCGCTGCCGCCACACAGACTGCTGTGAGCAACCAGGGAAACCCCAGGTCCCACCAACTTCGCGGCCCGAGCGCACCGAAAAACTGTGCCAGAATCATCCATGACGCCAGCGCGAGAACCAGCGCAGATGCTGCCAACGTAATTGGTGAGGTCGGTTTCATCTCTAGGCCCCTTCTCCATCCGCGCTGTCTGCTAGGCGCACCGCGTTTACGTCTTCAAGTGCCAGCTTATCGACGAGTTCCGCGACCCGAACTCCCTCCAATTCGGCATCCGGGTCGGCATCGAGCCATGGCACCAGCACAAAGGCACGCTCGGTTGCCCACGGGTGCGGCAGGGTCAGAGTCGAATCGTCAGAAATAATCTCCTCGCCGGATTCCTTGTCGATGACCTGCACAATGTCCACGTCGAGCGCCCGCGGCCCCCAGTGAATTTCACGCACTCGACCAGCGTCATTTTCCAGTTTCCAACCAGCTTTCAGTAGCTCCATTGGTGTCCGGCGCGTGTCAACAATGAGTACGGCGTTGAGGAAGTCACCCTGCTCTACCCCACCCCAAGGCGGGGTGGCATAAATTTTTGAGGCTGCGACCAATTCATCGGCGAAGAAGTCCTGCACACCTGTTAGGTTTTCTCGCGCGCGATCCATGTTCGCGCCGATAGAAAGAACTGCGCGAATCATGCCAACCGCTTCTTCCGCGAACGGCGGGCTGTCACCGCAGCGTCATCGAAGTCGAGCGGAATGGGCGCATGTGGTTTGTGAATGGTCACTTCCACCGCATGCAACAGTGGGGACAATCCGCGTTCGGCGCGGGCGTCGTCGTCGGCAAGCACTGCTTCGGCGATCTCGGTCGCGACTGTTTCAATGAGGTTGCGAGGAGTGCCGGTCAAAATCCCGTGCGCTGTGGCTGCAATGTCGGCGTAGTTGACGGTGTCGTCCAGCTCATCGCTCGCAGCAGCACCGGAGAAATCCAGCCACAGGGTGACATCACAGATGAAGTCCTGGCCATCCCGGCGCTCGAAGTCGAGACAACCGTGGTAGCCGTGGGCTTTCAGACCTTTGAGTTCAATACGATCAGCCACTGTGTTTACGCGTCTCCTTCCAGAGTCGACTCGGCTGGTGATTCCGCAGCCGACTCGTCGTGCTGCGCAGCGCGGTTAGACCCACCTTCCGGATAGTCGCCGGCCGCTGTGTAACCGGTCAGTGAACGTCCAAGGTTCCATGCCTGCGCCACACGCACTGCGTCGAGGTTGTCGGCCACATTGTGAACTCGAACCGCCCATGCGCCCGCCGCTGCGGACAGCGCGGAAATTGCGGTAGTCGCGGCATCAGCCTGCTTTGGTGCGCGTACCTCACTGCCAACGGCGGCGACGAAACGCTTGCGGGAAGCACCGACCAACACGGGGAAACCGAGGTCAATAAGCTCCGGCAGGTCGTGGAGGAGCGCCCAATTGTCATCGGCATTTTTGGCAAAGCCCAGGCCTGGGTCGAGGACAATATTTTCCTCGACGATTCCGGCGCCCATGGCACCGTCGACAAGCTGAAGCAGGTGCTCACGGACATCGGCGACAATGCCGTCCGGGTGAGTTTCGGCGCGCCCAGAAGCGGAGCCGAAGCGATCGGTCTTCCAGTGCATCAGACAGATGGGCACATCGGCATCGGCGCAGACTGCGTACATGTTGGGGTCTGCGAGACCGCCGGAGACATCGTTGATGAATACCGCACCCTCGGCGATTGCTGCCTCTGCGACACTTGCGCGCATTGTATCGACGCTGATCAGGTGCCCGTCTGCCGCGAGCTCGCGGACCACCGGCACGACCCGGGCAATTTCCTCATCCTCGGAAACGCGGTGTGCGCCAGGGCGAGTGGACTCGCCACCGATGTCGAGAATATGTGCGCCTTCAGCGAGGAGCTCGTGCGCATGGGCAATCGCCGCGTCGAAGGTCTTGTACAGGCCGCCATCGGAAAAGCTGTCCTCGGTGACGTTGACAATGCCCATCACCTTGCAGAGCTGATTCTCGACACCCATCTCCGCCTGCTGTCCTGCCTGCGCTTGCAAGGGGGATTCAGTCACCTTGTTGTCCAGCCTTTCCAATCGACCATTTAACTGTTGCGTTAGCTCTTGCGGATCAGCGCCATTGCCTCTGCGCGCGAACGGGCATCCGTCTTGAAGCCACCGCGGACGGCTGATGTCACCGTGCGCGCACCCGGCTTACGGATACCGCGCATGGCCATGCAGAGATGCTCCGCTTCAATAACGACAATCGCCGAGGCCGGATCCAGCCGCTCCACCAAGGCATCCGCAACCTGACTGGTCAGCCGCTCCTGCACCTGCGGGCGCTTCGCATAGCCATCGACCAGACGAGCGAGTTTGGACAGGCCCGTCACACGACCGTCCTTGCCCGGAATGTAACCAATGTGGGCAACGCCAAAGAACGGCACCAAGTGATGCTCACAGGTGGAGTAAATCGGGATGTCCTTGACCAAAACGAGTTCCTGGTGATCCTCGTTGAAGGTCTTCGCCAGCACCTCAGACGGATCTTCAAACAGGCCCGCGAAAACCTCGCGGTAGGCTCGCGCCACTCGCGCCGGTGTCTCCTTCAGGCCTTCCCTGTCGGGATCCTCACCGACGGCAATCAACAGTTCACGAACCGCAGCCTCGGCTCGCTCCTGATCGAATTCGCGCTCCATGATGTGTACTTATCGCTCCTCGTTGGTGTCCGGCTTGTCCTGCCAGGCGCTGTTGTCTTCGTTTCGCTTGACGACGCTGTCTTTATCCGAATCGTGCATCTGTGCACCCTTGTCATCGGAGTTGTCGGCGTTCTTCGCGTTTTCCGAACGTTCTGTGTGTTCCGGCTGCTCGTTATCCGGCAGGCGGAATCCGCGCAGTTCCTGCTGCTGTCCCGCCGACGGCATCACCGTAGTCGGGGTGGCATCGCTACCAGAGTTTTCCTGGTGGTGACGTCCACCCTGCCTGTCCCACGGCATCTTCGGAGGGGCAGGGATATTCGCGGGGCCGTTGCCACCGTCGCTACCAATACCGGTTGCCTTCGAGCCGAAGTCCGGGGAGCCTGCCGGGTAGTTAGCAGTGCCCGGGTGCTGGCCACGCGCGTTGCCCTGGCCATCCTGCGAACCCGGCTGGCTCTGCCCCTCCGGGCGAGGAGCCGGTGCCGGTGCCGGTGCGGCAGCCGAACCGTGCGTGCTGCCGGTATCCTTCGGCGGCCAACCTGGTGCGGTCCAACCAGCCGGCGGTGGGGTGCCACCGTAAACCGGAACATTTGGTCGGTCCTGCTGAGTGCCTGGCAGACCCGGAGCACTAGCATTACCGGCACCAGCGGAGCCTGCCGCCCCCTGACCATTGCCGTTGTTGCCCGCGTCCTGGTTCTCCGGTTCGCAGCGACGCACCGGCGCGAAGATGTTGACACGCTTCGGCGGTTCCTCACCGCGCTCGATTGCCAACTCCACCGGTGTCTTCACCGGTTCGCGGCCATCGGCCGGGTGTTTGGTGTCCCTATCGAAGAAGTTCAGACGCTCACGCGGAACGACATCGGTGAAGATGACTTCCAGATCCGGACGACGTAGGGTCTCCTTCTCCAGCAGTTTCTCAGCCAGAACATCGAGAGTGTCGCGGTTTTCCTTCAAGATGGCGTAGGCCTCGTCATGAGCCTTATTGATCAGCAAACGAACCTGCTGATCAATTTTCGCCGCCACATCTGGCGAGTAGTCCAGAGAGCCGCTGCCACCGCGGCCGACGAACGGGTCGCCCTGCTCCTCCCCGTACTTCACCGGGCCGAGCTCCGGCGACATTCCGTACTCGGTCACCATGGCGCGAGCAATCTTGGTGGCCTGCTCAATATCGGCAGAAGCACCGGTAGTCGGCAGCCCGAAGACCAGCTCCTCGGCAGCGCGACCACCCATGGCGAAGACCAGACGAGCAAAAAGCTCTGGCAGGTTATACATGCCCTTGTCGTCCTCGGGGACGGTCAACGCATGGCCACCAGTGCGACCGCGAGCCAAGATGGTGACCTTGTAAACACGCTCGATGTCCTTCAGCGCCCACGCAGCCAGGGTGTGACCACCCTCGTGGTAGGCGGTGACCTTCTTCTCCTGCTCGGAGATTACCTTGGAGGTACGGCGCGGACCACCGATAACTCGGTCGACTGCCTCTTCCAGCGCATCCGCAGTAATGATATTGCCGTTGACGCGAGCGGTCAGCAGCGCAGCTTCATTCAGCACGTTCTGCAGATCAGCACCGCTCATACCGGCGGTGCGCTTGGCCAGCGACGTCAGATCCGCGTCCGGCCCCAGCGGCTTGTTCCGAGCGTGGACCTTCAGAATTGCCTCGCGGCCCTTCAGGTCTGGTGCACCCACCGGAATCTGTCGGTCAAAACGGCCCGGGCGCAGCAGCGCCGGGTCGAGAATATCCGGACGGTTGGTCGCAGCCATGATGATCACACCTTGACGATCACCAAAACCATCCATTTCCACCAGCAGCTGGTTCAGGGTTTGCTCACGCTCATCATGGCCGCCGCCCATACCGGCACCACGCTGGCGACCGACGGCGTCAATCTCGTCGATGAAGATAATGCACGGGCTGTTTTCCTTGGCCTGATTAAACAAGTCACGGACACGAGAGGCACCGACACCGACGAACATTTCGACGAAGTCCGAACCCGAGATGGCGTAGAAAGGCACTCCTGCCTCACCAGCGACGGCGCGGGCGAGCAAGGTCTTACCGGTACCGGGAGGCCCGTAGAGCAGGACACCACGCGGAATCTTGGCGCCGAGCTCCTCATAGCGAGCTGGGTGCTGCAGGAAATCCCTAATCTCGTCGAGCTCCTGGACGGCCTCATCGGCACCAGCAACATCCTCGAACGTATTGGTCGGGGTCTCCTTGTTCAGCAGCTTGGCGCGGTTGCCACCAAAGCCGAACATGCCGTTCTTGCCGCCTTGCATGCGGCTGAAGAAGTACATGATGACGAAGAAGAAGATCACCATCGGCAGCAGGAAGCCCAAGGTGGACATCAGGAAGGAATCCTGCGTGACCTTGGTATTGAACTTCTCCATGCCCTTGGCGGCAGCGACCTTGTCAAAGACCTGGTCGGTCGCACGCGCTGGATACTTGGTCATCACCTTCGTGACGTCCTCAGTACCCTCGACCTCCACGCCCTTCTTCAGGGTGAGGCGAATTCGCTGTTCGCGATCGTCAATCTGAGCTTCCGTGACATTGCTCTTATCCAATTGGGTCAGGGCAACGGACGTATCCACCTCGCGGTATTCCCGGGAATCATCCGCCAGCTGAGTAATAGCAAAGAGGATAATCAGGATGATGCCGGCAACGGTGGCAAACCGGAACACCTTTTTCTTGTCCATACAGTGGGTTCGCTTTTCGCTCTCTACATCTATTAGTTGCTTTTATTAATTGTACGCATCAACGAGTTCTTCTCGAAGACACATCAATGACACAACATGGGGCCAGGGCTCATGGCACCTGACCCCACAGTAGGCATAACGCATCGCAACCGAAAAAAGTTTCCAACTCCTACTCTTCATAGCTAGAACACAGCTAGAACAGCGTGAGGGTGCGCGCGCAATGCCCGTCGTAAAGCATCGGCACTGTGCAGTAAGTGCCGAAGATTGACCTAGTTCTGATAAACGCGCGGGTGCAGCGTGCCGACGTACGGCAGGTCGCGGTAGCGCTCGGCGTAATCCAGGCCGTAACCGATGACGAACTCGTTCGGAATATCGAAGCCAACATCCGCAACGTCCAGTTTGGTGCGCACAGCCTCCGGCTTACGCAGCAGCGTAATGACCTCCAGGGAGCGCGGATTACGGTTGCGCAGGTTCTTCATCAACCAGGACAGGGTCAGACCAGAGTCAATGATGTCCTCAACGATCACGACATCGCGTCCCTCAATATCGCGATCCAGATCCTTCAAAATACGCACCACGCCTGACGACGAGCTGGAGTTTCCGTAACTGGAAACCGCCATAAACTCCATCTGGCTGGGAATGCTGAGCTGACGGGCGAAGTCAGTCAGGAAGAACACCGCGCCCTTGAGCACTGCGACCAGAATCAGATCGCTGTCGGCATCTTTGTACTTCTCATTCACACGATGCGCCATCTCGGCAATGCGAGCATGCAGCTCCTCTTCGCCAATGAGAACTGCCTCTACCTCATCGCCGTAGGGGTTTGCGGGGACGTTGAAATCCTTCACATCATGCATCGCATTTCCTTTCCGCACTTCTATGGCGGCGTGTCGATGGAGCGTAACTGCCCCAGTGCAAGTTCAGGGTTAAGGCAACCGATAGTTCTCAGCCGCCGGAAGTTGGATTGCGGCACCTTTTCTTAAGACACCGCAGGACGATTCATTACCAATTGTAGAGTGCCATCTTTTCGCTCAACGACCAACCTGGCATTTCTGTCAGCACCATCGCGCCCGCGGGTCACCGGCACTTCCCCCTGGCCGTGATAGCGGTGCACGAGCGCCATAACCATGTCGATCTGTTTACTGCTGGGCTCGGCACCCGCTTGCCTCAACCAACGAGCGAGGACGCGCACCGCGATGGCGTCGTCAAGCTCAGCGACCCCTCGCACAGACAGGCTCCCGCTTGCCGACGTCACTTCCTCCCCCAGCAGCGCATCCAGAGCCGACTCGGCGTGAGCGTCCAAAAAGTCATTGTCGACTGCTGCAATCCCCGCAGTCTTAGCGAGATTTTCCGCAACTCCCGGACCCAGCTCCTGCTCCAGCAGCGGCAAAATCGTCTTTCGAACCCGGACACGGGCGTAATGGTCGTCCTGATTGTGTGGGTCGTGCCAGACTTTTAGGCCCAGCTCTTCACAGCAGCGCTGAGTGTCGGTGCGTCGCACACCGAGCAGCGGACGCAGAATCCGAGTCCCGTCCGACCACGTGAGATTGTCTCTGATAGCGGACAGCGCCTGCGGGCCGCCCCCTCTGGCCAGCCGCAGCAAAACTGTTTCCGCCTGGTCGTCCAACGTGTGGGCGAGCATCAGTGCCGCACCTCGAGATTGGGCAATCTGCCGTAGGACTCGGTGTCGAGCCAAACGCGCCTCGTATTCGGGACCGCGGTCGGAATCGTTATTGATATCGACCGCGATAACCTCGGCCGTAGCCCCCATCCCCCGAGCCATGGTGGCGGCACGCTCGGCGACTTCTGCAGAGCCCTGCTGAAGCTGATGATCAACGACGACGGCGTGAACGTTGCGGCCGGCCAGTGCCCCCTTGGACCCGAAAGCTTCCGCACAGGCCCCGGCGGTCAGGGCGAGCGAATCCGCACCGCCGGAAAGCCCAATGACGATACCGCTGCCCAACTCCTGCCCCACCTGCGGCACTATCGCGCGAACAGCTTGCCGAATGATGAGGAAATGAGGGCTGCGGTCCGGCCAAAAAGGTCTAGCCAACGCGCCCACCACTTGCGATGGTTTCCATCGCTGTAAGCAGAATTCGCTCCTGAGTCGGGCGCGCGATTAGCTGCACCGGCAATCCAGAAGTCGGCTCCACAACGATGCCGGCCGGGAATCCCAGGTAATTCCACGTCGAAACGTAAGGGGTGAAGCGCAGATTGGACAACAGGTTCACAATCCAGGGCATGCGATGCCATGCGCGGATCCGCGGTGGATTCTTGGCCAGAGCCGGAGTAATCAAGATGGTGTCACCCGGCAGCTCACGCTCGATGCGGGCGCCATCGCGTGCCACTTGGCGGCCATTGATTGTGAAACGCAGCAAGCGCCCAATGCCAGCGTGGACTCGGTTGCGCCACTCCAGGTGATCCGGGCACGGCTCGTCACGAAGCTGATCTGCCACCCCCGCAGTCCAGCGCGCGAGCATCGGCAGCGGGTTCAGCGGGTACGGCATGTTCTTTTCCGTGACGGCAAAGCCCTTGTCCGCGAATACTCTCGCCGCCTGTTGCGCCGCATCGACGTACTCCGGTGCAGCCTTTAACCCGAATACGGGCGCAGTGGTGTCCACGCTGACGGCGAAGTTTTCAGGCAGGGTCTTCGCCGGATCCTCCGCATCCACCATGCCATTTGTGAGGATCTTGGTAATCAGGCGCAAGTCCTCGTTGTTGACTGTGAGCACCCCTTGGACAGACATTCCGTACCAGTCATTGCCGCCCACGCGCCCCGGCATTGTTCCCGGGGTCGCCTTCAGGGTCGAAAGCCCGCAGCACGCTGCAGGGATACGCAGCGACCCCATGCCGTCGTTGCCCTGCGCAAAAGGAACCATCCCAGCGGCGACAGCCGCTGCGGATCCGCCGGAGGACCCACCCGGAGTGTGCCCCGGCAGAATCGGATTATCGACGGCCAGCCCCGGCAGCGTCGTCGTCCCCCACGTACAGAACTGCGGATTCACCGTAGTTCCCACCGCGATTGCACCGGCGCTAGTCAACTGCTGGACAAACGGGTTCTCTAGAGCAGTGTTTTCCTTCAGCGCGAATGGCACACCTGCGAGCGGCAACTCCGAGAGGTTCTCGCTGTGCTCGAGTTCCCGCGCAACCTGCAGAGCCCTATCCGCCCACACTTCACGGAAGGCATGAATCCCTCCATCCAGTCTGGCGATAGCGTCGAGACTGCGCTGCACGCTGTCGACCGGGCTTAGCTTTCCCTCGCGAACCTGCGCGGCAATCTCGTGGACGGTGGGCAAGTTCCTAATCGCGGAAGTGTAAGAGGCCATTGCGGATTCATCTCCTCAAATTATTTTCAGTGGTAAATGAATCTCAGTTTAGATATCTGCCAGGGCGCTCGCTGCCTTATCGGACGCAGCTCTTGCCGGCAACAGGCTCGCCTCGTTGGAAATCAGTGCGAACGTCAGCACCTGTCCCGACTTCGTCACCACATACCCCGCCAACGCCGAGGCTTTATTCAGCGTGCCTGTCTTCGCACGGACGATGCCCGCCCCGGACTGGCCGGCAAAGCGCGTCGCCAGAGTGCCGGACACCGCCGCCACCGGCAGGCTATCCAACAGTGGGCGCAACGACGTGCTTTCCGACGACTCCTGTGACTCCCCCAGTCCCCCCTGCTCGGCCGATTCCACCGGACCCGCGGCGGAATTGAGCACCTCGGAGAGATGCTGCGGAGAAATACGGTTATCCGTGCTCAGGCCGCTGGAGTCCGACAGCACCGCACCATCGAGAGGAAAACCGTGCTCCGCGAGAGTGTCACGCACGGCACGTGCGGCCCCCTCAAAGGTCGGCGGCAGACCGCGAGAGATAGCCACCTCACGGGCAATGGACTCGGCGAGCACGTTGTCGCTGTAGTTCATCATCTCGTGCACACGGGTAACCAGCGGGGCTGACTGCACGAGCGCGATGAGGTCTGGATCCAGAGGCAGTGACTGACCATCCTTGGCCGCATCCCTCAGACTGCCTCCGTTTTCCGCACCAAGCGCCTCGGCCAGTGCATCAGCGGCATCCACAGCCGGCGTGGCGCTGCGCTGCGATTCTTCATTCGTCGGATCGATACGACCGGCGTCCATCATCACCGACTCCACCGGTGCGATGTAGCCGTCCTCCAGCCCCGCACGCTCCCAGGTCTCGTGGAAACTCTCGGTGAATAGAGAGTTGTCGAGATAGACCTTGCCGACCCCCTCCGGAATGACCACGGAAATCTTTTTCGCCAACTCAGCGATTGAAGCCGAGTCCTGGAAGAACCCTTCCCCGTCCTTGCTTAAGGTGGGGTCGCCCCCGCCGTGCAAAACGATGTCATTAGTCCCCGTAACCCGGTAGACGCGAGTGGAAACCCGATGATCTTCACCTAAGTCCAACAGTGCGGCAGACGCGGTGAGAATCTTCATGCTGGACGCCGGCAAGGCCACCGCGGTGTCATTGATCCCCCACAGTTTCTGGCCGGTCGAAGCATCGCTGACAATTCCATGCAGCTCACCGAAAGCTGGATCAGCCGCAGCAGCGTCCATGATGGCGCTGACTTTTTGGGCCAGAGTGCCGTCGTCAAGCGAAGACTGCGCAGCCGTCACAGGAGCGGAAACATGACTGACGGCGGGCGGCGCATCGACCACAGTCTGACGATTGTTATTGACGACAACCGCTACGCCGCTGCCCGCTGCAATAACGAGAACACCGGCGATGGCACCGCCGATTTTCAGTCCGCGCGACTTCTTGGATTTGCCGGATTTTACGGAACTGGGCGATTTTGGCGTGCCCTTAGCGGCGGTTTTGGAGCTGTCAGAGTCGGTACTCCCCACGGTCACAAACACCTTCTTCCTGGAAACAAAACCTCACTTAAGGTGCACAAATAAACGGTTTTGAGCGGGTTTCGCATAAGATAGCCGTCAGAGAAGTGTACACCGATTATAAGGAGTCATCGCTGTGAGCGTTGAGGTCACTATTGAGATCCCGAAGGGTCAGCGCAACAAGTACGAAGTCGACCATGAGACCGGCAAGGTCTACCTCGACCGTTACCTGTTCACCCCAATGGCCTACCCGGCCGACTACGGCTTCATCGATGAAACCCTCGGCGAGGATGGCGACCCGTTGGACGCTCTCGTAATCCTGCCGGAGCCGGTTTTCCCGGGCGTTATTGTCAAGGCTCGTCCGCTCGGCGTTTTCAAGATGACCGACGAGGCCGGCGGCGACGACAAGCTGCTGTGCGTCCTGGATGACGTCCGCTTTGACCACTACCAGGACATCGACGATGTCTCCCAGTTCACCAAGGACGAGATTGAGCACTTCTTCGTCCACTACAAGGACCTGGAGCCGGGCAAGGAAGTTTCCGGTTCGGGCTGGGGCGACAAGGCCGAGGCTGAGCGCATCCTGGCTGAGGCTATCGAACGCCACAAGTAAGAGCCACAGTTAAGAATTGCGCTGACCAACCCCCCTTCCTGGGGTTCACCCCTTTGACGCAGTTCCTGTGATTCAGCGCTACGGCCGTCGGAGTTTTCCTCCGGCGGCCTTTGCGCTTCCGGCGATAAGGCCAGATTGCGTATAGTGCGCACTATGGAAACCGTAAACGTATCTGAAGTACCCGAAGACGCACAGATCATTGATGTCCGCTCACAGATGGAGTGGAATGACGGCCATGCCACCGGCGCCATTCACATCCCCATGGAAGAGATTCCGTCCCGCTACGGCGAGCTGGATCTGGATTCCGACATTTACCTGATGTGCCGCTCCGGTGGACGTGCCGCTCAGGTTTCTTCCTGGTTGGAGAAGAACGGTATCGACACCATCGTCATCACCGGTGGCATGATTGACTGGGAGCACTTCGGCCGCCCGATGGAGAAGGCCAACTAAATCAACTACAACTGCCCTGCCTACCTGCAGGGCAGTTTTTCATTTATTTACCCACCCCAAAGCACCGACCTTCTAACAATCCGCAGGCAAACAGGGGCATTATTAGTTGGCCATGTCCCATTATTGATGGTTCCCCAGATTGTCTAGTATGGGAAGTATGTCTGATTCATCCGTACTTTCCTCGGCAGACTCCGCCGACGCCAGCGGTGGTGTGGCAGCCGACGTAGGCGCGAAGGTGCCTGCTGTCGACGCACAGAGCGGCACCAAGGCGAAGAAGGCTCGCAAGGGGGCGAAAGCCAAAAACAAGGCCAGTGCTAAGGCCAGAACTAAGTCCAAGTGCAAGCCCGGCTCCGCAAGCGAACCCGCCGTCGCACCGGCGGCCCTGCGCAAATCCGCGTCCTGGTGTCTGGCAAAGCTCGACGCGGCTGTCCGTACCAGTGTCAACGCGGCTCTTGGCCGCACTCAGATTGAGTCGATTTCCATCCGCGGGTATTGGGTTCTGGAGGCCATCGCCGATGGCGGCGACATGGCTCAAACCGAGCTGAGCGCACTGCTCGGCATGGATCGCTCTGACATGGTTCGCCTAATCGACTCTCTGGAGTCGGCAAATCTAGTCGAGCGCACCCGGGACTCCAAAGATCGTCGCCGCCAGCTCATCGCGCTGACAGAAACGGGCAACACCACCCGCGCATCTCTGCGACGCTCACTCCGCAGAGCCGAGCGCGCCGCCGTCTCCGAATGTGCACCCGAGGTACGCGCACTGCTTGCATCGCTTGCCGACGAATCCGCTGCAAGCCACGAAAATGACACCGGTACTCCGCTTTCTGACAATGCCGGCGCGAAGAATCCTGAGACCGCTACCCCAGAGGCCACGGCCACTGAGACAGACACCAAGGGCATGGCGGAGAATAAGACGCAGGCGACGTCGTCAAGCGATGCCCAGCGTCCTAAACGGAAGAAGTCGAAGAAGAAGAAAAAGCGCAAGAAGAATAAGAAGGGGGCTCTCAAGTGACAACCACTGAAGCGAAGTTCCTACGCACTACGGAACAGCCGCTTGAGCGCACACTCATTGACATTGTCCGGGCGACCGCGCGAAGGTTCCCTGAGGCTGAGGCCATCGATGACGGCGAGGTTGTCGTCACGTATGCGGAATTGATCAACGAGATTGATTCCACAGCTACGTGGCTCTACGAACAGGGCATCCGTCGCGGCGACCGCATTGGTGTGCGGATGCCGTCGGGAAGCCGCGAGCTCTACCTGGCAATTTTGTCCATTATGGCTGCCGGTGCCGCCTACGTTCCGGTGGATGCGGACGACCCCGACGAGCGTGCCGAAATGGTCTTCGGCGAGGCCGGTATCGCCGGTTACTTCGATGCTGAAGGCCTACATTTGGCTGGCTCCACGGCACGTAATCGCCCCCGCCCGCTGGACTCCGACGCCGACTCCGACGAGGAAGAGACGGAACCGACGCCGCCAAGCGCACGCGAGATTATCTCGCAGGAGCCCACTCCTGACGATGACTGCTGGATTATTTTCACCTCTGGCTCCACCGGTAAGCCCAAGGGCGTGGCGGTCACCCACCGCAGCGCCGCCGCTTTTGTCGATGCGGAGGCCCGATGGTTCTTGGCCAACCACCCGGAAGGGCCGCTCGGCCCGGACGACCGCGTTCTCGCCGGCCTGTCCGTCGCCTTCGACGCCTCCTGTGAGGAAATGTGGCTGGCCTGGCGAAATGGTGCCTGCCTGGTGCCGGCCCCGCGTTCGCTGGTGCGCTCCGGTGTGGACCTGGGCCCATGGCTGATTTCCCGCCACATCACCGCTGTTTCCACGGTGCCGACACTGGCCGGCCTGTGGCCCGCCGAGGCACTCGACAGCGTGCGCCTGCTCATCGTCGGCGGCGAGGCCTGCCCGCAAGAGCTGGTCGAGCGACTGTCCACCCCAGAACGCGAAATGTGGAACACCTACGGCCCCACTGAGGCCACCGTCGTGGCCTCCGGCATCGAGCTGAAGCCTGGCAAGCCCGTGACCATTGGTTTTCCTCTGGACGGCTGGGACCTCACCGTTATCGACGAGGAGGGCAACCCCGTCCTACCGGGCACCAAGGGCGAGCTGGTCATTGGCGGTGTGGGACTCGCACGATACCTGGATCCGGAGAAGGACGCCGAGAAGTACGCGCCGCTGCCAGCCCTGGGCTGGGAGCGCGCGTACCGCACCGGCGACCACGTCATCATGGATGAGGACGGACTGTACTTCACCGGCCGCGTCGACGATCAGGTGAAAATCGGCGGGCGCCGTATTGAGCTCGGCGAGGTCGAGGCGCACCTGGCTGCCCTCCCTGGCGCTACTCAGGCGACTGTCGTGGTGCAGAAGACCGGTGCTGGCGACTCCATCCTGGTCGGCTACGTCGGCGCCGGTGGCGACGCCGCAGCCATGGACTACGACAAGTGCATGGACACTCTCCGCGATGCCATGCCAGCCGCGATGGTGCCACGCCTGCACATCATGGATGAGCTGCCGGTACGCACCTCCGGCAAGGTCGACAAGGCGGCGTTGCCGTGGCCACTGCCTGCGCGTGCGGGGGAGGGCGACGTCGACAAGCTGAACCCTGTGGAGAAATGGCTGTCCGATATCTGGGCGGACGTGCTGTCCGTACCTGCGCCCGGCGCGGCCTCGGACTTCTTCGCCCTGGGCGGCACGTCGCTGGCGGCGGCGAGCGTCATCGCGCGTATTCGTCAGCGCGCCCCACAGGTCGCCGTGCGCGATCTCTACGACCACCCACGCCTGGGAAACCTCGCCGAGGAACTGGTCGCTCGCGGTTTCATCAGCGACGACATGCTTGCCGACGACGCCAGCGACCCCACCGCCCACCTGGAAAAGGTGCCCGAGCCGACGCCTGTCTCCCGCAAGACCCGTTGGGCGCAGGTCGGCCTCATGGTGCCGCTGCAGTGGGCACGTGGTATGCGCTGGGTAACGTGGCTTGCGATTATCAACTGGGTTATCGGCGGGCCGCTGGCACTACCAGGCTGGTTGGTGGCTGTACTGGCCGTGTTGTTCCTGACCCCGCTGGGGGTTATGCCCATCAACGCGGCGACGACACGCCTGCTCACGCGCAACATCGCCCCGGGTGATTACCCGCGTGGCGGCTCGGTGCATCTGTGCCTATGGGCGGCTGAACGCCTGGCAGAGAGCTCCGGCGCCCACTCAGTGGCGGGCGCTCCGTTCGTGCTGTGGTATGCCCGCATGCTGGGTGCCCGCATTGGTAAGGGCGTGAATCTGCACGCGCTGCCGCCGGTGACGGGTCTGGTCAAACTGGATGATTACTGCTCGATCGAGCCGGAGGTAGACCTGTCCGGATACTGGGTCGATGGTGATGTCGTCCACGTCGGCGAGGTCACTATTGGCAAGCACGCCCGCATCGGTGCCCGTTCAACGCTGCTGCCCGGCGCGCGTATCGGCAATGACGCTCACATCGAGGCGGGTTCCACCGTCACCGGTGAAAAAAAGGTCAAGGCTGGTGCGCGCTGGTCGGGTTCCCCGGCTCGCAAGGTCGGCCGGTCCAAGCACCGCTTCCCGGAGGAAGTCCCGCCGGCGCGTCGCCACTGGGTGGCTATCTACGGTCTTACCGCTGTCTTGCTGACGCTGGTGCCGCTGTCCGCTGCGGTCGCGATGGCTGCTGTCATCGGTTGGGGCACGGGACTTATCGACGGCACCACCGAGCTAACCACCTCGAATCTCTGGCCAACGCTGGGCAGCGCCGTGCTGTGGGCTATTCCCGCCACCTTCGTCGGTGTTGCGGTGTATGCCCTGCTGACGCTGATTCTCGTGCGCCTGTTCAGCATCGGCCTGAAGCCGGGAGTGTTCCCGGTGCGTTCGCGCGTGGGTTGGCAGTCCTGGGCGACAATTCGCCTGATGGATGCTGCTCGTCACGACCTGTTCTTCATCTACGCCTCCATGCTGACTCCACTGTGGCTGCGTGCACTGGGCGCCCAGATTGGTCACGACAGCGAGGTCTCCACCGCGATTGGTATTCCGAAGTTCTTGCACGTCAAGGACGAGTCCTTCTTGGCTGACGACACCATGGTCGGCAGCTACGAGCTCGGCGGCGGTTGGCTGCTGGTAGGCGACTCCCGCATCGGCAAGCGCGCCTTCCTGGGCAACTCCGGCATCACGCTTCCGGAACGCAAGCTGGCGAAGAACTCGCTGGTGGCCGTGCTGTCCTCTACTCCGAAGAAGACCAAGTCCGGTTCCAACTGGTGGGGTTCGCCACCAGAGCGCATGCGCCGTGTGGGAACCGTCTCCAGTGATGAGTCGGCGCAGACCTACCGTCCGACTACGGGGTTGAAGGTCGCCCGCAGCATTGTGGAGACGCTGCGTGTCCTGGCGCCGATGGTCTCTCTCATGCTGGCGACGATCACGCTGTTTAGCCTGCAGGGAATTGGTATGTTCACCGCGGAGCTGGTCACTGCAGGTGGCGTTGGCGCTGCCCTGCTCGGCCTGGTGGTCGCGTGGCTGCTCTCCCCTGCCGTGCTACTGATTATTGGTGCGCTGGGGCTGCTCATCACGGTCGTGGCCAAGTGGGTGTGCGTCGGCAAGCACAAGCCCGGTGACCACCCGCTGTGGAGTAAGTTCGTCTGGCTCAATGAGCTGCAGGATACGTTCGTCGAAATGGTCGCCGCGCCGTGGTATCTGAACCCGGCGATGGCCACCGGCGGTATCGCACGCGCGATGCGGCTGCTCGGCGCGAACGTTGGCCACGGCGTGTGGCTGGAGACGTACTGGCTGCCCGAGACCGACCTGATCACGATCGAGCGAGGTGCTTCTGTCGGCCGCGGTTGTGTCGTTCAGACGCACCTGTTCACCGACCGCGTGATGACGCTCGACACCGTCCACATCGGACACGGATCCGTGCTCGGACCGCACTCGGTCGCACTGCCGGCATCTGTGCTTGACGACGGCTGCCGCGTCGAACCCGGTTCTCTCGTTATGCGCGGTGACCACGTTCCTGCGCATACCTCCTGGCGAGGTAACCCGATTGAGCCGGTAGTGGCAAAGAAGAAGTAGCCCGGCTTGTGTAGGGCTTTGTAGGAGCTTTGTTGGGGCCTTGTTGGGGCCTTGTTGGCACAACGGGCTGCAAATGTGAAACTATGCAAGCTTATAGCACTTTCAAGCCATTTTTCGGGCAATTTTTGCTATAAACGCAGTCAGTAACTCACATTGGCCCGCTGCCGCCAGCCATAAACGCAGTCAGTTACTCGCATTGGGGCTAAGTAGGGTTAAGTAGCAAAAGGTGCCCACCCGGCGACACGCCGAGCGGACACACTTTTGCTACTTAACCCGCTATTTATTTTTCGGCTTTTTGGTTCCGGCTTACTCTGCTAGCTGCAAACGAGCCTGCTTCGCTGCGGCTACCAATACTTTCAGTGAAGCCGTAACCTCTTCCCAACCTCGGGTCTTCAGACCGCAGTCCGGATTGATCCACAGCAAGCTGGGGTCAACACTTTCGAGCGCATCTTCCACGAGCTGGCTGACTTCTCCGTCCGTCGGCACGCGAGGCGAGTGGATGTCCCAGACGCCTGGACCAATCCCACGAACGTATCCCTCATCCTTCAGCGCTGCGAGCACCTGCATGCCGTTGCGAGCTGCTTCGATGGACGTGACATCGGCGTTGAGTTCATCGACGGTGTCAATGAGCTCATTGAAGTCCGAGTAGCACATATGCGTGTGAATCTGAATCTCGTCAGCCACGCCAGAGGTAGCCAGGCGGAAGGACCCCACAGCCCACTTCAGGTAGGCGGACTGGTCCGCTTCATTCAGGGGCAACAACTCGCGAATGGCTGGCTCATCGACCTGCACAATCTGCGCTCCAGCGGCCACGAGATCTGCAATCTCATCGCGCAAAACCAGCGCAACGTTATCCGCAGTGTCACCGATGGGCTGGTCATCACGGACAAACGACCATGCCAACATGGTCACTGGCCCAGTGAGCATTCCCTTGACGGGAAGGTCAGTCATGTTTGCCGCTGCCTTGTACCACTGCACCGTCATTGGCTCTGGCCTGGTGATATCACCGTAGAGGATCGGCGGCCGCACGCAGCGGGAACCATAGCTTTGGACCCAGCCATTGGCGGTCGCGAGGTAGCCGTCCAGCTGCTCCGAGAAGTACTGGACCATGTCGTTGCGCTCAGGTTCACCGTGAACCAGCACATCGAGCCCCAGTTCTTCCTGCTGTTCAATGGCAGATCGAATTTCAGCGAGCATTGACGACTCGTAGTCAGCTGGGGTGAGCTCTCCCGAGCGCAGCTGTGCACGTGCACGTCGAATGCTATTGGTCTGCGGGAAGGAACCGATTGTGGTGGTCGGCAGCGGAGGCAGGTTAAGGGTCTCAGCCTGAGCCGCCTGGCGAGCTGCAAACGGGGAACGGTTACGGTCGCTATCCTCGATTGCCGCCAAAGCTTCACGAACTTCAGGCTTAACAATCCGCTTCGATTCTGCCCTCGATGCCAGTGCTGCCCGGGACTCCCTCAACACCTTCAAATCCGCGGCATCGAGTTGGCGGTCATTCAACTTAGCATCAAGCGCCCTCGCCAAGAGTGTCACCTCGGCGATTTTCTCATCGCCGAAGGCCAGCCACTGCAGCACCTCGGCTTCTTCTTCGCTCGGGTTTTCCGAGGCCAGGGAGTACGGGACATGTAGCAGCGAACAGCTAGTCGACACCGCGATGGGGCCTCGAGCTGCCAGCTTCTCCAGCGTCGCCAGGGCTGCATCCAAGTCGGTGCGCCACACATTACGACCATCGACGATTCCCGCGACCAGCAGTTCCTTGCCAGTCCAATGCGGCAGCTCGGAGCTACCAGCTACCAGGTCGCAACCAATGGCCTGCACGCCTGTGCCAGAAAGGGTTTTCAGTGCCTGACCACCATCACCAAAGTAGGTCTGCACCCACAATTTGGCATTTGCAGACTCCGACACGCCAGCCAATTTCTCGTAGACCTGGCGAGTCCTAGCAAGTGTCACTTCGTCGAGGTCAGTGACCAATACCGGCTCATCGAGCTGAATCCACTCAAAGCCTTTCTCTCCCAGTTGAGCAATGACGTCAGCGTACGCATCGGTCAACTTTTCCAAAAGGCCAAGTGGGTTAGAACCATCGTCGGTACGCGACAGGCTCAAGTAGGTCACTGGACCAATCAAATGTGGACGCAACATGGTTGTGGCGCCATTGTTCAAGCTGCAGGAATCGTCCAACCAGTCAGTGAGGTCGATGGTGAATTCCGTATTGGCCGACAGTTCCGGAACGATGTAGTGGTAATTAGTGTCGAACCACTTGGTCATTGCGGATGCCGGCTGCGTCTTTGTACCGCGAGCGGTGGCGAAGTAGTGGTTAATCCATTCTGGCAGATTGGAACCGTCCGTTTTCGGGGCATCCTGGAAGCGGGCTGGAAGCACTCCAAGCAGCGCCGATGTATCCAGCATGGAGTCGTAGAACGAGCGCCCAATTGTCGGAACCGAGTCGATTCCTGCCTTCAGCGCTGCGCCAATGTAGCTATTGACAGTGTTGCGCGCCGTCGCAGCCAACAGGCCGCCGGTCGCCGGGTCGCGCCAGTAGTTTTCCAGAGCTCTTTTGAGCTCACGATTACGCCCTATCCGCGGAATGCCCGCGAGGGTTGCGTGAATTGCCATGATCTCGTGATTTCCTCGTCAGTCGTGATCAGCATCGGGTATGAAATTGCACAACCGGCAGGCATTCGGACTTGTCATCACTGAAAAGATTGGTTATCAACGCGTCGGATAAACCAAAGTTCTGGCGGTGATGCTTACCGTTGCGGGACAGTTCCGGACTTGCACCGGGATTCCCCTGCATAACTCGAGGGTCTCATGCACGCTAGGTTCCAAAACACACCTTGCGCGGAAAACGTGCGATATGCAGCACTTTCCTTTATGAACTCCTTCGAGGCGGCTGTGGATGTGAAGTATATCGCAATATACAAATATCTCATTCACTTAGCCCCCTCCCCGAGCCTTTGCTTTGATGCTCTCCTGCTGGGGCCAATGTGATTATGCTCGTAGTCATAAAGACTATTTATCCCACCTCTTTCAAGGAGTGACCTCGAGTGACACAGGCTTCCGACACTTCCCTGAGGGGCGCCAAGATTCCGTTCGATGGCCCGATCCAGTCAGGCATTGAACAGCCCGGCCAGGCACACCTGCGCCTCGTCGCATTAGACCTGAAGGATGGCATCAACGCAGCAAATCTGAAGGATTTATTCTCCTCGCTTACCGACGTTGCCCGCCGCCTCACCCAAGGCCAGGACATCGAGGGGTATCTGGAACCGGAAATGGTCGCAGCCACCGCAAACCTGACCATTACCGCGGGTTTCGGTGAGCGTATCTTCGACATCCTGGGCAAACCAGAGCGCAAGCCCGCTGGCCTGCACGATATCCCTGCTTTCCAACACGACATGCTTCGCCCGGAATGGAGCCAGTCGGACTTTGTGTTGCAGCTGTGCGGCGATGACCTCGTCACCGTTACCGCGGCGGCCAGATTGCTGGAAAAGAAAGCGGCTACATGGGCTACCGTGAAGTGGTTCCAGAAGGGCTTCTCCTACGCCTGGGGTTCGCAACCTTACGGCGCCACCCCACGCAACCCGCTGGGCCAGCTCGACGGCACCGTCAACCCTTCGACTCCAGAAGAATGGTCCGAGCAGGTGTGGATTGACTCAAAGGACAAGGCAATCAACAATTCCTGTGTCATGGTTGTTCGCCGCATCGCACTCGACCTGAACAACTGGGATGAACTCAGCACCGACGAACGCTCCATCGTTATCGGCCGTGACTTCCACACCGGCGCTCCTCTTTCCGGCGGCGAAAGCGAGTTCGATGAAGAGGACATGGACGCCATCGATGACAAGGGAGAGTACCTCATCCACCGCCAGTCTCACTTGGCACTGTCCCGTGAGCAGGACGGCCAGCCTGACGACGCCCTGCGTCGCCGCGCCTATGCATACGAAGACCAGCCCGGTGAGCCGGCCTTCCCGTTCCAAGGACCGAACGTCGGCCTGGTCTGGGTTGCATTCCAGAAGAACCCGGACAACCAGTTCAGCGCAATCCAGGCCCGTTTGGATCGCGGCGATTTGCTCAATGAGTGGAACCGCCACATCGGCTCCGCTGTGTACTGGATCGCCCCTGGCACCACCCCAGATTCCTACTGGGGTCAGGAGTTGATTGAGGGGTAAAGGCTGCAAGCTGGCAGGCTAAAGTCTGACGGACTAAAAAGCTTACGGGCTGCAAATGTGAAACTGTGCGAGTTTATGACACTTTCGGGCAAAATTTCTGGCCGTTTTTGTCATAAACTCAGGCACTAACTCGCATCGCCCCGCCGCTGCGAGCCATAAGGGCATCGCCCCGGCGCTGCCAGCCATAAGAAAACGCCCGCCGAGTGCCTGAGCACTCCTGCGGGCGTTACTACTAGACAAGAACTCTGTCAGTCACGAGCCACCGAACTAGTCACCAATCTGGTCGCGGCCACGCTTAACAATCTTCGGATCCGGAGTACCGACCAGCTCGTGGTCCTTCTCCGTGTACTCGAACTTGCTCAGCACATAACGCATTGCGTTGATGCGGGCACGCTTCTTGTCGTTGGACTTAATGGTGATCCACGGGGACTCATCGGTATCCGTGTAACGGAACTGCTCTTCCTTCGCGCGGGTGTAGTCACCCCAACGATCCAGCGATGCGAGGTCCATCGGAGAGAGCTTCCACTGACGTACCGGGTCGACCTGGCGAATAGCGAAGCGAGTGCGCTGCTCTTTCTGGGTCACCGAGAACCACAGCTTGGTCAGCGAAATACCGGAGCCCAAAATCATGTTCTCCAGCATCGGAACCTCACGCAGGAACTCTGCGTGCTGCGACTCAGTACAGAAACCCATCACGCGCTCAACGCCCGAACGGTTGTACCAAGAACGGTCGAAGAAGACGATCTCGCCAGCGCACGGAAAGTGCTCAATGTAGCGCTGGAAGTACCACGAGGTGGACTCACGCGGCGACGGCTTTTCCAGAGCCACGGTACGAGCACCACGCGGATTCAGGTGCTCGTTAAAGCGCTTAATGGTACCGCCCTTACCAGCGGCGTCACGGCCTTCGAAGAGGATGATGTGCTTCTGACCAGTTTCCTTGGTCCAGTTCTGCCACTTCAGAAGCTCAATCTGCAGCTTCCTCTTAATAGACTCGTATTCCTTGCGCGTCATGCGCTCCTCGTACGGGTAGCCATCGCGCCAGGTATCAACCCGCTCACCGTCTGGAGTGACCAGTACCGGATCGTCCTCATCAGAATCATCGACGACGTAACCTTCGGTCTTCGCCAAATCGACGATGTGGAATTCCTCTTCATTCTTGTCAGCCATACCCTTTATCCTACTGAATTTCTCTGCCACACGTCCCCCATGCGGGTGCCCTTACCTGCAATTTCCCAGCAGTTAACGTTCCGTCTTACCGAAACTGAGGGGTGGGACTGCACGCAGCGACCGTCGATAAGCACTGCGCGTACAATAAATGCCATGTTGTTATCCGAGGCTCTTGCCGCACGATCCGAGGTCTCTGACCGTCTCGCTGAGATTAATCGCCGTCTCGCGCTGGTGGCGCAGGTGCAGGAAGGCGATACGCCTGATGAAGATCCGCAAGCGCTTATTGCCGAAGCCGAGCGTCTGATGGCGCGCTTCGAATGGCTGGTGCGCTCGATTAACGCAACGAATTCCGCTACTGCCTTCGAGGACGGAACGCTTAGCGACGCACTCGCGAAGCGCGACCACCTGCTAACACGGCGGCGGTTCTACACCTCCGCAGCCGATCAGGGCTCTGGGCGGCGGGATCGATACTCAGCTTCGGAGATTCGCTATGTCGCCACTGTGGATATCCGGTCGCTGCGCCAGAAAGCCGACAAGGCAGCGAAGGAATACCGGGACTTGGATACCCGTATTCAGCAGGCGAACTGGTCGACGGAGCTTATAGAGGCCGAGAATAAGCCGGCCGAGTAGCTAAACAGCAAGGGCCGTTAGTGAAACTGGCAGAGCGGAAATTGCGGAATAACCAGTAAGACTCGTTAGCGGGATTTGTAGAATCTAAAAAGTCGGTAGTTGCATCCAGATTGTCGGCGAGCGCGACGGCCCGTCTCTGGCCTTAAAGAGGCACCAAGGATCTCACCTCTGTACTGAGGCAACAGGATGAATAACAGACAGTCCTCGGCATTGCGTACATGGGTACAGATCATCGGTTATTTTTCACTACCAAGCGCTGAGGCGTCTGATGCAACGAGGGTGGGTTCGGGGACTTAAAACTTTCGTCAAATTACACAGAAAAAGCGCCGCTGAGGGACAACCCTCAGCGGCGCTTTTTAGGCTAACTCAAGCAGTTAGAACCTGGGTGCCAGCTGAAAAGTTCAGGCTCGGCTGCAGCTACCAGCTACAGCCATGCCTTAAGCCCATGGCCTTCGTTTAGAAGCCCATGCCACCCATCTCGTCGCCACCCGGCATTGCCGGCATAGCCGGTTCCGGCTTGTCAGCAACAACAGCCTCGGTGGTCAGGAACAGAGCCGCAATGGAAGCGGCATTCTGCAGTGCGGAGCGGGTAACCTTCACCGGGTCGTTGATACCAGCTTCCATCAGGTCGATGTACTCGCCGGTAGCAGCGTTCAGGCCCTCACCCTGCGGCAGGGAAGCAACCTTCTCGGTAACGACGCCGGCCTCGAGGCCAGCATTCAGAGCGATCTGGCGCAGCGGAGCTGCGAGAGCTGCACGCACGATGCGGACACCGGTTGCTTCGTCGCCGGTCAGACCCAGCTCGTCGTCAAGCACGTGCGAGACCTGCAGCAGTGCGGAACCGCCACCAGCGACGATGCCCTCTTCTACAGCAGCCTTTGCGTTGCGGACGGCATCCTCAATGCGGTGCTTGCGCTCCTTGAGCTCAACCTCCGTTGCGGCGCCAGCCTTGATGACTGCAACACCGCCGGCGAGCTTAGCCAGACGCTCCTGCAGCTTCTCCTTGTCGTAGTCGGAGTCGGAGTTCTCGATCTCAGCGCGGATCTGATTGACGCGGCCCTCGATAGCGGACTGCTCGCCAGCGCCCTCGACGATAGTGGTCTCGTCCTTGGTGACGACAACCTTGCGAGCGCGACCCAGCAGCGGCAGGTCAGCGGTCTCGAGCGACAGGCCGACCTCCTCAGAGATGACCTGGCCATCAGTCAGGATAGCCATGTCCTGCAGCATTGCCTTACGACGGTCACCGAAGCCCGGAGCCTTGACAGCGACAGACTTGAAGGTGCCGCGGATCTTGTTGACGACCAGGGTGGACAGAGCCTCGCCCTCGACATCCTCAGCAATGATCAGCAGCGGCTTGCCGGACTGCATGACCTTCTCCAGCAGCGGCAGCAGATCCTTGATGTTGGAAATCTTGCCGGAAACCAGGAGGATGTACGGATCCTCCAGAACGGCCTCCTGGCGCTCCATGTCGGTGGCGAAGTAACCGGAGATGTAGCCCTTGTCGAAGCGCATACCCTCGGTCAGCTCCAGGTCGAGACCAAAGGTGTTGGCCTCTTCCACGGTAATGACACCTTCCTTGCCGACCTTGTCCATGGCGGTGGCAATCAGCTCACCGATAGCCGGGTCAGCAGCGGAGATACCAGCGGTAGCAGCAATCTGCTCCTTGGTCTCGATGTCCTTAGCGGACTCCAGGAGCTTCTCGGTAACAGCCGTGACAGCCTTCTCGATGCCGCGCTTGATGCCCATCGGGTTGGAGCCAGCAGCAACATTGCGCAGACCCTCGGAAACCAAAGCCTGAGCCAGAACGGTAGCGGTAGTGGTACCGTCACCAGCGACATCGTCGGTCTTCTTGGCAACTTCCTTGACCAGCTCAGCGCCGATCTTCTCGTAAGGATCCTCAAGTTCGATTTCACGTGCAATGGAGACACCGTCGTTGGTGATCAGCGGTGCGCCCCACTTGCGCTCGAGGACTACGTTGCGACCCTTCGGGCCCAGCGTAACCTTGACAGCGTCTGCCAGGGTGTTCAGACCCGTTTCGAGACCGCGGCGGGCCTCCTCGTCAAATGCAATCATCTTAGCCATGAGGTTTGAAGAATCCTCCGTCTATTTATGTGGCACTTACATTGGAAGTTGACCCAGGCGCCCGCGACGGCATGTGATTCGAGGGAAGCGCCGCCCTCTCCATCACCGGAGTCAACACTGTACTTTTTAACGACTTTCCAACACTTGTTTCAGCGTGCGCTGCAGTATGTGCTGCAGTTTGCTGCAACTCGCATACAACACACACATACACAAGGTGTGAAGTTGTTTTTATTAGCACTCAATTGGAGCAAGTGCTAATTCACTTTTTTAGCACTCAACCCCCTAGAGTGCAAGGTTAAGCGCCGTAACTCTCAACGTCGATGCCACTGCCAACGTCATCATGGTTGTGCGCCTACACTGTCGCACATGAGCATTATTAATAAGGAACTCACGGACGCCCTGCGAGACCACATCTCCAGCCAACGCGAGACCATCCGCACCCAGCTGACCGAGCTGGTGGCTTTCCCCTCCGTACACGGCACCGAAGAAACCAAACAGGCTTGCATTGACGCAGCTCAGACGGTTACCGAGATGTACGCAGAGCTGGGCATCGAACTGAAGGCGCACCACACCGTCGACGGCTCGATTGCACTGTCGGGTTTCGTCCCCGGGTCGTCGGAAAGCGCGAAGACCGTACTGCTCTACTCCCATTACGACGTCCAGCCGGCGGGCGACGAGTCCGCTTGGACCGCAGATCCGTGGACGCTCGACGAGCGCGACGGTCGCTGGTACGGCCGCGGTACTGCCGACTGCAAGGGCAACGTGGTCATGCATCTAGCTGCGCTGCGCGCGCTGCGTGACGACGCGCTTGCAAGCCGCGTCGACATGCCAAACATCAAGCTCATCGTGGAAGGTTCCGAGGAGCGCGGATCGGCGGGCCTGAACAACCTCATCGCCACGCAGCCGGAGCTTTTCGACGCCGACGTTATCCTCATTGCGGATGTCGGCAATGCCGAGGTTGGCCAACCGACACTCGTAACCACTCTGCGCGGCACCGCCGATGTGGAAGTTCGCGTCGATGCGCTTGAACAGCCTGTTCACTCGGGCATGTTCGGCGGCGCGGCTCCGGATGCACTCGCGGCGCTGATTCGTATGCTCGACAGCCTGCGCGATGAAAATGGCTTTACCTCTATTGACGGCTTGGACTGCTCGCAGCACTGGGAGGGCCTGGATTACGCGCCAGAAACTTTCCGTGCCGATGCGGGTGTGCTTGACGGCGTAGACCTGATTAGCAACGAGGACACTTCCGTCTCCGACCTGACCTGGGCTCGTCCGTCTGTGATTGTGACCGGAATCGATTGTCCACCAGCGACCAATGCTGTCAATGCAATCTCATCGACCGCTATGGCGCACATCAACTTCCGCATCCCAGGCGGCGTCGACCCGGCCGAAGCACAGGACGCACTGGAGAATCACCTGCGCGCACATGCTCCGTGGGGCGTGAAGGTGACGGTTGAGCGCGACGAGTTGGCGAACCCATTCCGGGCCAATGTTGAGGGCAAAGTTGTGCAACTGGTTGCCGACAGCCTGTCGGCCGCCTACGGCAAGGAAACCGCAAGCATGGGCGAGGGCGCCTCGATCCCTCTGTGCGCCACTTTGTTGGAGGCCGTACCAGGTGCTGACATCGCGCTCTACGGCGTGGAAGAGCCACAGGCCCGCATTCACTCGGCCGACGAGTCGGTGGACCCGAACGAGATTCGCGACATCGCTATTGGCGAGGCAGTTTTCTTGGCTTCCGTCAACGGAATTTAAGTCAAAGCCAAAAATATTGGCTGAATGACTTGTGTCACATCTTTTTTCTGTAGTAAGGTTCGACCCATGCAGCAGAACATTCTTATTCGAGTAGCGAAGGCTACGAACCCCGGTGGAGGCCGACAGGACTGACCCCTCCACGCGGGGTCTCTGGCCGCAACTTCTCGAAGCACTTGGTTGGTCCGCCACTCACAGCAAAGCAATTAAGCAAAGGACCAGAAAAGAATGTTTTCCACTCGCACCCAGAAGAATATGTCCACTTCGACGACCTTCACGGGCAAGCGCCCTTCGTTGGAGCACCAGGACAATGGCAATGTGCGAACTTATTCCGACGATCCGTTTAGGGCTCGCTTCGGACATCGCCTGCCTCGTGGCTTGAGGCAGGAAGCCCGTGGCATGAACTGGCAGAAGTTCAAGGACACTTACTCCCCCACTAACGGCCCAGTCCAAATCAAGAATTTCGAGGCAACCCGTGGCACCCTGGGCCGCTGGAACTTCAACGCTGATTTGTCGCTGACCGACAAGGACGGCCACACTCGCACTTTCACCCAGGAAATCACCGCTATGGGGCCGGTGTCGGCTTGCACCAACTTGCTGGCTGATGCAGGTTACCGCGTTGAAATCGTGGAATTCCACCAGTTCGAGATTTTCGAAGCTACGGCTACCTTTGTCTACGCAGGCCACAACAATGACCATGTGTGGACCATGGGCTTTGGCCAGACTCCGGAGGCTTCTGTGCTCTCCGCTTTGGTCTGTGCTGCTAACCGCCTGCATGGCTAATGCGCAGGTGACATTCGAGTAGCGCACGAGTAAGAAGTGCACCGATTTTGGGGCTTGGCAGTCGATTGCCAAGCCCCAAAAAATACCCAAATCCTCACCCCCGAATTTTCACCACACCGGAAAAAATTTCCCATTTTCTCACACTCGGTTAACCCCGTTTTGGATACTTAAATCCCTAAAACGGGGTTGCATGAACCGGTGGGTTCCATTCATTATGGAATGGTGACTTCCCTCCTGTGCATCCTGTTCCTTACGGCAGCGATTGCACCATGGACGATTAAGTGGCTCGGAACCCGCGGGTTCCTCGTTCTCAGCCTCCCTCTGGCAGGTGGCGCTATCTACACCGGTGCCCATCTGGTTCGCTTAGCTCTAGCGAATGCAAACGGGGAAACTTCCGCAATCACGCAACCCGCCGTCACGCATTTTTCGTGGATGCCCATTATCCACTTGGATGTAAACCTGCGATTAGGCCCTATTGAATCGCTCTTCGGCACACTGGTTTTGACCATCGGCTTTCTCGTACTGGTGTATTGCTCCGGATACTTCGTCAATCCGCCGCCCGGAAAACGCCGTCGCATAGGCTCCTTCGCAGCCCAGATGGTTGCCTTCGCCGCGGCTATGTACGGCCTGGTCATCAGCGACAGCATCATGCTGATGTTTGTCTTCTGGGAAATTACCTCGGTTCTTTCCTTCCTCCTGGTGGGCTACTATGCCGAGCGAGCTTCCTCCCGTCGCGCAGCAGGGCAGGCGCTCCTGGTCACGACACTTGGCGGGCTAATCATGCTGGTCGGTATCGTCCTGATGGGAGTGACCACCGGGTTCTGGAACTTCTCCGACCTCACAGCACCTGGCGCGCTGACCACGTCGCAGCTAAACTCCACGGCGGTCTCCACAGCAGCAATCCTGCTGGTCATCGGCGCACTTTCTAAGTCCGCTATCGCGCCCTTCCACTTCTGGCTGCCCGGCGCAATGGCTGCCCCTACCCCGGTTTCTTCCTTCCTGCACTCGGCAGCGATGGTCAAAGCCGGTGTGTTCCTGGTCGCCCGCCTCGCGCCAACTTTCAACGCCACCAGCGCGTGGCAACCAATCATCATCCCGCTCGGCCTTTTGACCATGATCATGGGCGGCTGGATGGCTCTGCGCCAGAAGGATCTCAAGCTGATCATGGCGTATGGCACTGTCAGCCAGTTGGGATTCATCATCACGGTAGCGTCGATAGGCACCCGCGCGACGCTACTGGCCGCCCTGGCGCTGACTCTCGGCCACGCCATGTTCAAGGCCACGCTGTTTATGATCGCGGGAACGATTGACAGGCTGACTGGTACGCGCGATATCCGTAAGCTCTCCGGGCTGGGCAAAAAGTCGCCACAGCTGCTGGTGATTTCGATTCTCGCTGCCGCCTCGATGATGGGTGTGCCGCCGTTCTTCGGCTTTGTCGCGAAGGAAGCGGCGCTGGAGGCCACGCTCAATGCCGAGCCGCTGCACGGAATGCCGTCGGTGTTCACCACCATTGGCCTGGTCGTGGGATCGATTCTGACCGTGGCGTACTCTCTGTACCTACTGCGTGCCGCTTTTGCGACCAAGTCCAGCACGCACGCCAGCGGTGGTGGCACTTCTCCTGCCGTCGCCGAGATGGATTCCCCGACCTGGGATCAGATTGGCCCGGCATGGCTGCTCGCGCTGGCAGGTTTGGTTTTCGGCCTGGTTCCGCGCGTCCTCGACTCGATTATCTCGCCTTACCTCACCAGCGCATTCCCGAATACGGAAGCAGAATCGCACCTGGCTCTCTGGCACGGATTCACCCTTCCGCTGGCGCTGACGGCCACAATTCTGCTCGCGGGTGCCATCATGCATTGGCAGCGTAATCTGGTGCGTCAGCTGCAGTTTGATCAACCGGCTCTCGGTAGTGCCGATGCGCTTTACGACGGAATCCTGGACTTGGCCCGCCGTCTTTCTCTCCGTGTCACTGCTGCGACCCAGCGTGGTTCCCTCCCGTTAAATGAAGCGGTCATTTTGCTGACCCTCATCGTGCTGTCCATCGGTGCGTTGTTGCTCGGCGAGCGCGATGAGCTGCGAATGGAACTGTGGGACTCAGCTCCGCAGGGTGCAGTTGCGCTCATCATGATTATCGCGGCGCTGGCCGCTACCCGGCAGAAGAACAGGCTTTCCGGAGTCATCCTGGTAGGCGTGACCGGCTACGGCTTGGCCATTATCTTCGCCATGTTCGGCGCACCTGACTTGGCTCTGACGCAGCTGCTGGTTGAGACGATCTCAATGATTATTTTCGTGTTGGTGTTGCGTACGCTCTCCCCGCGGGCACCGGCATCGAACCCGAGGTGGACACGACACCGTGCTTGGTTGGCCATTGCAGTCGGTGTCACGGTTCCCGTGTTGGCCGCTTACGCCATGGGCTCCCGTCGTACTGAGCCAATCTCCGGCGACATTCCGCCACTGGCTCACGACATTGGGCACGGCCAGAATGCGGTGAACGTACTTCTTGTCGACATCCGTGCCTGGGATACCTTTGGAGAAATCACCGTGCTGGTGATGGTGGCTCTGGGGATTACCTCACTGGTCTTCCGCACGCATACCATGCATATGCGTTCAAAGATTAAGCCGCAGCGGAATCGAGCTCGCCGCACCAACCGTTGGTTGAACACTCTCGATGAGTCCGGTGAAGCCGAGCGGTTGCGCTACCCGATCATGGTGCTGGTGGCATCGCGCGTGCTCTTCCCCGCCATGATGGTGGTTTCCTTCTATCTCTTTTTTGCCGGCCATAACGATGTCGGCGGTGGCTTCGCCGGTGGTCTCGTGGCTGCGCTGGCACTGACCATGCGTTATCTCATCGGTGGTCGTCGTGAGTTGGCGGCAACTCTGCCGATTCCTAACGAGATACTTCTCGGCGGCGGTCTGCTGGTGTCGGCACTCAGCGCGTTGTGGCCACTGTTTGTGGGGTGGGCACCGCTAACTTCTACGTATGGCTCGCGGGAAATTCCGCTGCTCGGCGATGTCACTGTTGTCTCCCCCATGCTCTTTGATCTGGGTGTGTACATGATTGTGGTTAGCACGATTGTCTACATCCTGCGCAGTTTGGGCGGTGGCATCGATGCTCAGATAAACCTTCGCGCTGAGCGCAATCGTTCACGTCGTGTGAATCGAGCCGCACTCGGTCAGTCCCGCCAGCTGCGCAGCAAGTTGGCGGCGGCTAAGCCCGCAGGTGTTAAGTCCGCAGGCGCTAACCCCGCAAGCGTTAAACCTGCCGGCACTAAACCCGCAGGCTCTGCCAACACAGCCACCTCAGAGGCCTCAGAAACGACAGCCCCAGCTAGGACCGAAGGAAAGGACACTCACCAGTGATTCTCAATTTTGTTCTGCTAGCTACTGTCGGCACACTGATCGCTACAGGGGTGTACCTGTTCCTCGATCGTTCGTTGACAAGGATGCTCATGGGACTGTTGCTGATGGGCAACGGTATCAACCTGCTCATCCTGCTTGGTTCCGGTTCCCCGGGGCAGCCACCGATTTGGGATAGAGAATCGCTAGTCAGCGATGCCCAGGCCGACTCGCTGCCTCAGGCCTTCATCCTCACCGCGATTGTTATTTCCATGGGCATGACCGCATTCCTGTTGGCTCTGCTCTATCGCCAGCACCGCTACCGCATCGGCGATCACGTGCAAGATGACCACGAGGACCGCAGCCTGGCAATGCGTCGGGCCAGCGACCCATCAGCTGCTCCGGATCACGACAAATCCGACGACCCCACCACCGGTCGACCCACAGAGGCCGGCGATAGCTTCGGTCCGGCCAGTTTCGAAAAGCCCGTGACCCCGCCATCAAACTCCCCAGGAGGTGACGACGATGACGACTGAGCAACTAATTCTCGCACTAATTCCGCTGCCTATCATCGTCCCCGCCGCCACCGCCGCAATTGCTCTGCTGCTGGCGCGTTTCCCCAAAGCACAGCAGGCGATCGCGCTGTTTTCGCTCGGCAGTCTGCTGGGAGTCGCCAGCGCCTTGGTGTATCTCATCTACGCGCACGGCGTCCACACTGTCCAGGTGGGTGGCTGGGACGCACCAATCGGCATCACGCTCGTAGCCGACAACCTCGCAGTGTTGATGATTACCGTCTCTCAGCTGGTCCTCTTTGCCGTGATGTGGTTCGGCATCGGCCAGGGTATTAGCGATGGTGACGAAGATGAGCCGATCTCCGTCTTCGTTCCGACGTACATGCTGCTCAACATGGGCGTCTCAATGGCCTTCTTGGCTGGCGACCTGTTCAATATGTATGTCGGTTTCGAAGTTCTGCTCGTAGCCTCCTACGTGCTGCTCACGCTGGGGGCATCGTCGTCACGCACGCGCGCAGGCGTGTCGTATGTGATGGTCAACATGCTGTCCTCGATGGTGTTCCTGCTGGCGATTGGCCTGGTTTATCAAGCGGTCGGCACGGTGAACTTCGCGCATATTTCTCTGCGTATGGAGGACATCCCCGATGGCACCCGCACCGCGATTTTCGCAGTGCTGCTCGTTGCCTTCGCAGTGAAGGCAGCAGTGTTCCCGCTGTCGGCGTGGTTGCCAGACTCCTACCCCACCGCACCGTCGATGGTTACCGCGGTCTTCGCAGGGCTGCTGACGAAGGTGGGTGTCTACGCGATCATCCGCACGCGCAGTGTCGTTTTCCCAGACGGCAGGCTTGACGACGTCCTGATGTGGGCCGGCCTAGCGACAATGCTCATGGGCATTCTCGGTGCCATGGCCCAAAATGACATCAAACGTCTCTTGTCTTTTACGCTGGTATCCCACATCGGATACATGATCTTCGGTATTGCCGTCGGCAATACGCTGGGACTCGGCGGCGCGATTTTCTACATCGTCCACCACATTCTGGTGCAGACGGCATTGTTCCTGGTGGTCGGGCTTATCGAGCGCCAGGCGGGCTCGTCCTCCCTGCGCAGCCTCGGTAGCCTGGCCAAGACGTCGCCGCTGCTGGCGTTGCTATACCTCGTGCCCGCGCTCAACCTCGGTGGTATCCCGCCGTTCTCAGGCTTCCTGGGCAAGGTCATGCTCATTGAGGCCGGCGCACAGAACGGATCCGCCACCGCATGGATTCTGGTTGCGGGATCTATCATCACCAGCCTGCTGACCCTCTACACCATGATTCTTGTCTGGTCGAAGGCCTTCTGGCGCGACCGTTCCGACGCCCCCGAGGGCGACACCGTGCTTGCGCAGCCAGCCGCGCTCCGGGAAAGGACTCAGATGGTTGCTATCGCAGAGCGTGACGACGTCGGCAAGATGCCACTCGGCATGGTGATGCCGACGGCCCTGCTGGTGATTGCCTCTGTGGGGGTTACCGTTCTGGCCGGGCCACTGTCCAATGTGGCTACCGAAGCGGCAAGCAACGTCGCGAATGTTGATGAGTACCGCGCAGCGGTCCTCGGTATCGACTCGGCCGATGACAAGGGCCTGGAGCAGCTGGAAAACCCAGGCCGCACCAAGAGCCCATGGAAGTCGGATTCAGCGACCGAACGTGCCACCAGCACGCTGGAAGGAGCAGGTGAAAGCTGATGAGTAAAGCGCGCGCCAAGGTGGCTGCAAAGCGACCACCACGTATTTCAATCCTGCTCTTCTTATTCACAGTGATTATTTGGGTCATGCTGTGGGGCGAGGTGACATTTGCCAATGTGCTCTCGGGAATCCTTGTAGCCACGTTGCTGAACCTCGCCATGCCTATCCCGCCAAGCAGCGCACTGGACATCAACTTCGGTGGCATGGTGCGACTGTTCGGTTCTTGGACAATCGACTTCGTGAAGGCCTCTATCAGTGTCGCCTGGCTGGCCATCCGACGAGATGATCCGCCACCGACTGCCATTATCAAGGTCCCCATGCGGACCAATGACGATATTTCGCTCACGACTGCAATGGCACTAATTAATCTGCAGCCGGGCGGCATCATCGTGGACATCGATAAGCGAAAAAAGACGCTGACCATGCATCTTCTCGACGCTTCGTCGACAGGCAAGGTAGCTGAACAAATCAACCAGCTGACCCGAATCGAGCGACGGGTGATTCGCGCGTTTGAGAACCGCGATGTACATGAGCAACCGACTAAGCCAGGCTCTGGCGAAGAGCAGCCGAGCAGTGCGAAAAGCCACGAGCAAGGCGAAACGAGCAGCGAAAAAGGGGAGAAAGGAGCAGTCGATGAACCCGGAAGTTTTTAACATTCTGCTCGGCGTAGCTGCTGCAGGCTATTTCATTGCGGTGATGATTACCCTCGGGCACATGATCGCAGGACCAAACTCGCTGGACCGCCTGGTGGCCCTGGAGTCCATGACTGCAATGTTGCAGGGCATGCTCGCTGCGTTCATGGCCTGGAGCTTGGACACTTCGGTGGTCTACCCAATGCTCATCATTGCGCTGCTCGGTTTCCTGTCTTCGCTGGCGGTCGCCAAGTTCCGTGTTCCGGATGACGGAAAGCAGCCCGCGAAGGGCTCCCGAAAGGGTGTGGCGAAAGCAGCCGGAAAGGCCGCCACAAAGAAAACCGCACAGAAAGCAGCGCCTAAGGCAACACCGACAGCAGCTCCGAAAACAGTGAAGGGAGAGCCCAAATGATTCTCGTGGCAGACATTATCGCCATCGCACTCATTATCACCGGAATGCTACTGTGCGTTGCAGCGTCCGTGGGATTAATACGCTTCCGCGACACCATCAGTCGCATGCACGCATCCTCCAAGCCACAAACGCTGGGGCTAATTCTGACGCTGTCGGGTTCGCTTTTGCACGTCGCCACGCACGCGTCAGCTCACACAACTACTAGTAGTGACTTGGCTCTGTTGACCCTGATTATCCTGTTTGCTCTGGGTACATCGCCAATTGTTAGTAACCGCGTTGGCCACGAGGCGTTCAAGGAGAGGCTCGTCGACGAGGACAGCCTCGCCCGCGATGACAGCCGGGAATAACGAGAGGACACTCCCCGTCAAGATTGGACCCCGACCTGGAGCGGAACCGGGTTCGACCGGGGCCGCCCAGGGGGGCGCCTTTCTTCAGTTAGTGGCTAGGTTTATGCACCCCAAAAGTGCTATAGGCCTAGTCACTAATTTATGTCTGGGCACACACCGCTTAACGACGGCTAGTCGTCTATCTGCTCGTGGAAATCTGCAGGCGCTATCGGATGCCCGGCGCGCAGTTCCTGCACCGCAAGATCCACGGCGGCTCGCCACGGGGTGTGGCCAATGCGCTCTTCGTTCGCCCGTACGTCGTCCTCGGTAGCCATGGAAGGCAGCGCCCCGGCCGCATCCGCCACAGTGCGCTGACGCTCGTATGCCGCGCCCATTTCCACGATATTGTTGACGAATTCCAGTTCGGCTCGGCAGCCCAGTTCGTCGGCAAGCGGGGCGAGTTGAACCACAAGCTCACGGAGTTCATCGCGAACCCACCGCTCGTCGGTATCACGATTGACGATGACCAACGCGTCCATGCCGTAGCGGGCGGCGCGCCACTTGTTTTCGGCGATGTGCCAGGACTGTAGCGACGGTAGTTCCTCGCCAGCCTCCCACATGCGGTCGTAGTAAACCGTCAAACAGTGCGTCAATGCCACGATAGCGGCGAGTTCCTGCAGGTTAGAGGTAGCGTCAGCGACACGAATCTCAATGGTGCCGTACTTTGATGCTGGGCGAATGTCCAAGTGCATCGAACCGGTGTGGTTGATGACGCCGGAGCGGGACTGGTCGTGCATGTAGGACTCCCACTCGGGCCACGTGTAAATCGCCGGCGGCTGACCAGCAGTGGGAAGCTGCTGGTAGAGCAGGCTTCGGTTGGAAGCGTAACCCATGTCCTCGCCGTTCCAGGCCGGTGAGGAGGCAGACAGCGCCAACATGTGCGGCAGCTTCGTTGCCAGGGCCTGAATGATCGGCCAAACGCGTTCGGAGTCCTTAATGCCAACGTGGACGTGGACTCCCCAGATGATCATCTGGTTGCCCCACCACTGAGTGCGGTTGATGATTTCGGAGTAGTGCCCCTTAGCGCTGACCTGCTGAGCAGTACCGCGGGCGAACGGATGCGAGCCCGATGACCACACATCCACCCCAACGCGGTCAGCGGCATCGAGAACCATGTCCAGCTGGCTTTGGAGCTCCGCTACGGCATCGGGCACGTTCATGTGCACACCGGTGACGAGCTCCACGGTGTTGGCGAGGAACTCGCGCTGGAGCCCATGTCCGGGATGCTCCGCATCGATGATGTCGAGCACCTCGGCGGCAGCGGGAGCGGTGTCGCGCGTTCGTCGGTCAACGAACGCCACTTCCCATTCCACTCCCAGAGATGGCTGCGCCGATCCGGAAAATTGCTCAGTCATACCGCTATTTTTTCACACTAGGAGTCGTTTTCCTCAGTTGGCTCCGTCCAGGTGACGGTTTTTGCGCACGAGGCAAGGTCACCGTTGGAATCGACAAGCGCAACTGTGGTGAAACTGTCTTCATCCACCTTGGACGGAACGTTCCAAACATCTGCATTCCGTTTGTCATCGACGTGCACTTCGCCGATGACACCCAACCCTTCGGTTGCGGGGCTGCCGATGCCACTGCAGCCAGATGCACCGCGTGCCTGCACTGTGTACTTGCCCTTATCCAAGGTAGTGAACTGACCTTTTTCGTCGGAAAGGCCCATCCATCCCTTAGCGCTCATGACCTGTACAGTTGCCAGCATTTTCATTGATCCGTCGTCGTTTGTGCGGATGAAGTTATAGGCGCTGACGCGCTCGGTCAGCTTCGGTGCAGCCGGATCTACGCTCACTGGCGCAGTGCTTGTCGACGCGTCCGCGTTCCCGTCCTTGTCACTGCTGGATTCAACCCCCGAGCAGGAAACCAACAGTGTTGCAGCACAACCCAACGCGGTGGCGACAGCAACGCGACGACGCTTTACGGCGAACATAAAAACCTCACAGATCTCACTGGCTACTAGCAGAATACTAGTACCCCTTTTTCAACCGTGATCTGTTTGAGACTGCAAAATATGCAAAAGCCCCGCGTAAGCCATGAAATGTGTGGCTTACGCGGGGCTTGGAAAGCTATGGGGAGGCTTCGTACCACGGCGGCAGGTCTTGACGCTTAGGCCGCAAACCTTAGTGAGAAACCGAAGTCCGGTGGGCCGGGAGTCTAGTGAGCCGGATCAGTTGCGACCACGACGATTCCCGCCGGAGCGTCCCGGAGGCGGTCATCGCGAGGTGCGGCTTCCCAACCGTTGTCGTGCGCAATCTGCTCAGCGGCGGCCTTTTCCTCTTCGTTCCTCGGGTCGAAGTAGACGGTAGTCTTCTCCCACACACCCATCTCCTCTTCAGGAGCGTTACCGGTCTCACCGGCGCCCCAGCCCTGCTCGCCCATCTGCTTGGACAGGTCATCGGCGAGGCCCACGACCTCAGAGTTATTCAGGACACTGACCTTGACAGTCTTGCGGTCAATCTGTGGCGCTTCGTTGGCCTCATCCTGTGCCGGTGGATTCTCTGAGGGAGGAACCGGCTTGCCTGGCTCATTTGCCGGTGGCGGCGGCGGAACCTCGCCGTCACCGTCTCCAGCAGCACCATCCTTTGCCGGATCACTGCCGTTGGCCGAGTCAGCAGGCGCACCAGAGTCAGCCGGAGCGGATGCCGAGGTGTCATTCTGGCCGGTGTTCTCGGCATCGTCGCCACGTGTGCTGAGTGCGTAGGCACCGTAGGCGACCAGGCACACGCCGATAGCGAGCAGCACGATAGCGAGAACGCGCATGTAGCGGCCATCACCGGCACCGTCGCCGATGTCGCCGTCATCAACACCATCAGCAGCTGCGGAATTGCTAGCAGCAGCCCGAGAGCCAGCACCGGTAGTGGCGGCAGCGGTGGCACCAGCAGCGGCTGCGCCAGCGGCGGGAGCCGCAGATTTTGGCGCTGTGTGTTGAGCATCCGACGGCTCGGAGTACGCATGAGCGCCGCCAGCAGCGGGAGCCTCCGCGTAATCGCTGTACTCATCAAAGTCGTCGAAGTCGTCATCGAGTCGATGACGGCCCGGACGCGGCGAATTCTGAGGGTTTAGTTGGTCAGACACATCCCACATCCTATATGTTCTGCCGCCGAACCGTGAAGTGAAACTTGAACCTTATGCGTCTTGGTTATCCCGCACGGCACGCAGCCGATGAACCAACACGGGTTCGGCTGCTTCGGCTGCCGGAGAGTCGAGAAGTCGAGAAAGTACCTGGTGGTAGCGGATTGTGTTGTTTCCAAAGTCCTCGGCAAAGCGACGCCGAATTGCCTCCTGCCGCGCACCGGCCATACGCGGCCCACGGCGGGCAACTTTCAGCCATTCTTTCTCAAAATCCAGCATTTTCTGCGCCAAAACGGGTTCAATGCCGCTGGTATCGCCCGCGAGTCCGAGATGCTCGGATGAGTCAGGCCGCAGCTCGGTCTCAGGTTCGTGGCTGCCGCCTATGGGTTTCTTGCTCACCATTTTCCGCACCCCGCTTTCCTTCTCACTCGCCCTGATTTTCTATTCCGCACGACACTACTTATGCAGATACTTAGTGAAGATACATAGTATGGCCCAGCCACTCAGCCTCACCTATGCCCCACCTACAACTCCCTGGCACAACTCAGACATCACCAGGCGATTTAGAAAAGATGGACGCCGAGTAGAATCATCGACATGACTATCCGTCCCATTGTGATTGCCGGAGACCCCGTTCTCCACACTCCTACCCAGCCGGTAACCGAGGACATCTCCGAGCTGCGTGAGCTCATCGAGGACATGTACGAAACCATGGACCGCGCCCACGGTGTGGGGCTGGCTGCCAACCAGGTGGGCGTCGGCAAGCGTCTATTCGTCTACAACTGCCCCGATGATGACGACGTCTGGCACCGCGGCTGCGTCATCAATCCGGTGCTGACCACCAGTGAAATCCCGAAGACCATGCCTAACGACGACGGTTCCGATGACGAAGGCTGCCTCTCTGTACCCGGCCTGTCCTTCCCCACCAACCGCGCGGAGAAGGCTGTCGTCACCGGCCTGGATGAAAACGGCGAAGAGGTCCGCATCGAGGCCACCGGTTTCCTCGCTCGCTGCATGCAGCACGAGGTCGGCCATCTGGATGGGTTCCTTTACACCGACTGTCTCACGGGCCGCTGGAAGCGCATGGCCAAGAAGGAAATCAAGCGCGCCGGTTGGACCGAGGGCAGCCTGACCTGGATGCCGGGCGTGGATCCAGACCCGTTCGGCCACGAGGATTAGATCGTGGCGGATAGGCAATTGGAGTCGTCGGCAAGCGAAAGTGCAGCACAGAAGCTACCGATTTCCCGCTGGGGCGTCGGTGAAGTGGCGGTGGGACGTCGTGTCATTGTGCGGCGCGCGCTGACCGATGAAGAGGCGCTGGCCAGCGGCAAGAAGACTACGGACGTCATTGGGCATGTGCTCAGCATGGATCCGTTCGTCGTGCGTCCGCAGGTTCGTGCTGGCGTGCGTGCCGACGAATCCGTGGCAGCGGTGGACTTTAGCGATAAGCACATTTTGATTGTGAAGGCCCTGCCGGATCATCCGGTGCGCAATTCGGATATTCGCGCCGTGGAAACTGCGACAGCGAAGGCCTTCCCGGGTATCGCGCATGTGGTGGAGTCGGGCTGGCTGCTGCGAGCCGGCGATGGCATTACGGAGCGTTCCAACTCTGCGCTGCCGCTCGAACCCGGAGCCAGCACTCAGCCGGTGCCGTTGGAGAAGATTAAGTCGTTTTACGATTCCCACGATTTGCCGGTGCGGATTGCGATTCCGGATAGAATCGCCAAACCGGCACAGGCACTGGTCGCGGGGCCGGAGTGGACGGTCGGGCCGGACATTACGGTTATGACGCGCGCACTCGATGGGGATTTGCCGCCTGCTGAATTGGCAGCTGAATCGGACGGCGCAGCACAGGTGCTTGATGAGCACAGCGCCGAACAGGTGCTCGATGAGCACAGCGTCGAGCTTGCAGACGTGCAGGTGGATATCGCTGATCAACCTGACGACGACTGGCTGGGGCTCTACCATTTCCGCGGTACTACGCTGCCTGAGCATGCGCTGCAGTTCCTGCGCAATGAAATTGATGGCCGCATGTGCTTCGGACGCCTGCAAGTACCTGACAACAATGCGCCTGAAGGCATACGCACGGTAGCCATTACGCGCGGCACGCTGACCGAATCGGACGACGGCCGTGTATGGCTCGGGTTCTCCGCTGTGGAAGTCGCAGCCGATATGCGCCGCCGAGGACTTGGCACCCTACTGGGAATTCACATGATGCACTGGGGCGCACAACACGGGGCAGATTCTGCATATCTGCAGGTATTGGGCTCAAATGAGGCTGGCATTGCGCTATACCGGACACTCGGTTTTACCGAGCACCACCGGCACCGCTACGCGGAGCTGACAGGGGCTTAGGGGGCCGGGGGTTACGTTTCGGCCCTGCGCTGCTCGCCCTGATCGCCCTACTTCCCGCGCTTAACCCTTTTAATCCGCTTCAGCTGCTTGCCCTGCTGCTCTTTGCTGCCCATGCGGTTGTCCATGCGGCGCTGCCCGCGCTGCAGCTCGCGCGTCTCCGGCTTTTCCACCACGCGAGTGCGGACCGAAAGCTCATGGCGACCTCGACCCAGCGGATCGCGGGAGGCAGCCATTGCAATCCAGCCAGCCAGGCCCGCAGAGACAAACCAACCGGCGACCGGAATCATCGACGGCAGAATCCAGACATTGCGCACAAAACCATCGCGGGCTGAAACTGGCATCCCGTGTGCACCTTCGATTTTCATGCCCATGGCGTGTTTACCCGGCGACCCGTCGAAGATGGAGTCCCCCGCCACGCGGTAGAGGTAAAAACCACCGGGACCGAGGAAGAGGCTGATCAGCATCACCATTACGCCGCTGTCCGATGTCCCCACGATGCTAGTGAGAACTGCAATGGAGGCGATCAATGCAGTGTAGATGACAGAATCCACCAACAGCGCACCACCACGACGTGCCACTGAGCCATTGGCCAGATTGGGGTCAAAGCCCAGGTGTACTGCCATTTGAGCGGTCAGCGGCGCGACTTTGGGATTAGCACTGAGCGCACCGAAGGAAGACGCCCCATAGCTAGCGGGGTACCCGCTTTCATAGCCGACCGGAATGTTTGCTACCGGATATGGCACTTCCTGATACGGCATTGCCGCATCGTACGCCGCATATGCGTCGTGTTCCCGATAAACGTTCCTGCCACTACTACCCAGGTAATCCGTCGGACTGTACTCGCCGCCGTAACGGCGATCGTCCCAGTTAGCCAACCTCGAAACTCCCTTTCCTACCGGGCTTCCGCCCACCTTGTTCGCTTTTGTCCGCTTATTTTGTCACTGCTTTGTTCAACGCATAAGGCCGCCGTTTCGTTCCCCTTTTACAATCGTTGATATGCGAATCTGTGTCTGGAACGTCAATTCGGCTCGAACTCGCCTCGACCGAATGGTGGAAATGCTGCGCCGGAATGACATTGATGTCCTGGCCGTCCAGGAAACCAAGTGCAAGGACGACCAATTCCCCACCGCTGCTTTTGAAGAGCTGGGATACCAAGTCGCCCACCACGGCCTGAATCAGTGGAATGGCGTTGCCATCATCTCCCGCGTCGGCCTTGAGGACATCCAGGCAGAGTTCCCCGGTCAGCCCGGTTTCAACAAGGACCCCGACGCAACTCCCGCATTGGAGGCCCGCCATATCGCCGCTACCTGCGGTGGCGTGCGCGTCCATAGCCTCTACATCCCGAACGGCCGCGACATCACCGACCCGCACTTCGAGTACAAGCTCGAATTTCTGGAGCGGCTCCGTCAGCACATCATCGCCACGCTTGACGACGACCCGGAGGCCACCTTCATGATGGGCGGCGACTTCAACATTGCCCCGACCGACGGCGATGTCTGGTCAATGGCAGCCTTCGCAGGGAAAACACATGTCACACCGCCTGAACGCGCAGCTTTCTATGCGCTGGAGCAGGCGGGTATGAAGGAAGTGACTCGCCAATTCACCCCAAACCAGTGGACCTACTGGGATTACAAGGCTGGCCGCTTTTTCAAGGATGAGGGCATGCGCATCGACTTCCAGCTCGCCTCCCCCGACCTCACGGCAAAGGCGTCCGCCGGATTCATCGACATCGAAGAGCGTCAGGGCAAAGGCGCATCCGACCATGCTCCGGTGATTGTGGATTACGAAGTGTAAATAAACGGGCGGAAAAGCGCGTAGGCCTAGTTCCTGCTAGGGGTGTCGCTGGGGCCGTCGTAAAGCGGAGTCTTTGCTGCCAGCCCCTAAAATCAGGGGCAGAAATGGGCGATAAAGCACCCGCACAGCACTTATGAGCCTAACTTTTTGTTCAATCTACAAATTTTCACCACAGAAAGTTATTTCGACGATATAAGGTGTTTAATCAGAACATCAATTCATTACGTCGGGAAGGAAGATCATGACTTCTGCACGCTCCCCTCAGCGCACCACTACCCCGGAGCCAGCGAGCGGCTTCCCCACCGCGGATGACTCGACTGAGTCCGATGAATCCCTGCGCGAAAGCGTGCAGAAGATTTCCATCGGCCTGTATGACTTCCTTGCGTCGACTCGCCGCCTCGGTGAGCGCCCGAATGCCAGGATGGACATTTCCCAGTCGGAAATGGAAGTACTGCACTTTATTTCAACCCACCCGGGCTGCGGCGTATCCGACATTGCACGCCTGCGTTTCCTACGCCCATCCAACGTTTCGGCAACAGTTCGCCGTCTACTCGACAACGGACTGATTGAACGCGAGAACAATGCAAAGGATCGCCGTGCGCAGAACCTCTATGTCTCCAGCGATGGCGAGACGCTGCTGGAGCAACTTATCGACCACTGGGGTGCGCTGGTGTACGAAATTGTGCGGACAATGTCGCAAAAGGACGTTCGTGCGCTAATTAAGGCACTGCCTTCGCTACTGAAGCTGGCGGAGCACTCGGAAAGCTATGTTGAGGAGCACCAGCGCCGCCAGGAGCCGTTCTAAAAGCGCGCCGCCAAGCCCTTCTTACTAGGTACGATGATGCTTATGGCTATTACTTTGAAGAAGGCAAAAGACGTAAAGACCGCTCCGCTCGTGGCCACTGGCCTCATCGGCGGCTGGCTCACCGCTCGCGAAACAGGCATTCGTCCGCTCGGTGGCGTCATCTTGGGTGCCGCCGGCGCATACGCAGCACGCACCTGGAACGCAAAGACCGGCGCCCTGGGAGCCGCTGGCCTAGCGGCCGCCTACCTCGGCGCTTTCGGCCTCTCACACCCGCTGGCTAAGAAGATTGGCGCATGGCCGTCCGTCCTAACCGTCACCGCGCTGGCCGCTGGCGCGGCAGCAGTTGCCGACTCCAAGTAGTCGACGCAGGGAGCGCCGGTAGGTGCGAAGCCGACACCTAGTCAAGGGCCTCCAGCAGTTTCTCGAGGTGCGCGCGCACCCGGGGCCACGATTCCACAAAAGGCGGCAGCAGATCGAGGCTGTCGACGTCGTCAAGCGGAACCCAGCGCAACTCTAGGGACTCCTCGTTCGGATTCGTCTCCAGCTCTTCGGCAGCTAGTGCGTAGACCGTGTGGTATTTCCAGCCGCCGGCGAGCTCGGGGCGATCCGGATCGGCCGGGAAAGGACCGGTGGTGACCTGCGTGTCGAGGATGCGAAGCTGATGCTCCAGCAGCCCAGTTTCCTCAGCCGTTTCACGCAGCGCGGTCGCCTCAGGAGTCTCATGAGAATCACAAGCCCCACCAGGAACACCCCACGTTAGGGGGAACGATGTCCAGTCAGCTCGATGCTGCATAAGCACAGTGCGCTGAGGGCTCACAATCAGCAGCCCTGCAGCTCCGAAGCGTCCCCAGCAGCGCGTACCGCTGGGGCCGGCTGCCCAACCATTTCCATCCTGAAGCATGTCTCCACCCTACGCCAGATACCCTTGTGTTTTCCGTCACAAGCCCGAGCGACTAAGATTTGCAAGGAACTAACGTTGCTCTGAGCGGAGAGATTGTCGCAGGCGACTTCGGTCACGTCGGAAGGACACGTGCACATGGGTGAAACCACTTCAAGTGCGCCTCATTCCCGTGCCCACGACAAAAACCGAAACCCATTCCACCGCAAGAATCGTGCTCCACGCCGAACTCGTTTCAGCGGTCGCACCACTCCCGGTGGCGAAAGCTTAGACACACACACTGCGGCTCAGGCGGCAAAGGAATCGAAAGATACTCCCGACACCACCCCGGCTACCGAGAGTGCGGCACCATCAACTGCTCTGGAAACTACAGAGTCCTCGGCTAATGCCCCAGCAACGGCCGCAACCCCAACAGCCCTAGCAGACTCTCCGCGTGATACCGACCTGCGCGTGGATGCCCTGGAAATTGGCCCGCGCAACCGGAGATTGACACGTTTTCTCGGTGAGCGTCTCTATGACAAGCTCGGCCCGTCGGCCACGTATGTGCGCCGGTCAGCGTCATTTTTGATGACGTCGCCGGGCCGATTGACCACAGTCGCCCTCATCCTCATCGTCGCTATTCTGGCCGCCGGCCTATCCATGTGGCAAACAACCTCGCAACGCCAGCAGCAGCTCACCCGAATTTCGCAGCTGAGCGAGCCGATGGCCAATGCCTCGCAGAATCTCTATGCCTCGCTGACGATTGCCGATGCGTCGGCCAACACCGCCTTTTCCCGCGGCACACTCAACAGCAGCCAGGACTTGGTCAGCAACTTCGACGATGTCATCGCACAAGCATCCATGTCCGCTACCCGCGCAGCTACGGGCATTGAAAACGTCGATGCCCCAGAGATGAAGAATATCGCGACTGTACAGCGGCTGTTGCCGGTCTACACCGGCATGGTCGAGACAGCTCGCGCGAATGCGCGCCAGGGCAATCCCGTCAGTGTCGCGTACCTCGCCTCTGCCTCAAACTTGATGCAGGTCCAGATTCTGCCAGCTGCAAAATCGCTCTACGAACGCACCAGTACCACCACTAATGATGAGCAGCGCCAACTATCAAAGCCGCCTCTTTTTCCGATGTCAGGCCTGGCAGCGGCAATTTTGATGCTGCTAATCACGCAGTGGTGGCTGACTCGCCGCACCGGTCGACTATTCAACGTCGGCCTGTTTGGTGCAACCATGCTGATGGCCATCGCGCTTGTCGGTGTGGGAATTGCCACCACTCAGCCGTGGCAGTCCAACTCTCTCTTCGGAGAGCAGCGCCCGGATGTTCATGCCCTAACCGAAGTGCGCATTGATGCCCAGCAGCTACGCGCCAGCGAAACCCTCGGCTTAGTGCGCCGTCAGCCCGCGGATGCGGAGTCCTTCTCGCAGTCGGTGCGCACCCTGGTCGGCGAGCTGGAAAGAGTGGACGCCAATGCACCGGACGATGATGTCAGAGCCGCCATCCACGGTATCTACAGCTGGGAGTCCGGTCACAACCTAATGATGGAGCACTTGAGTTCAGGCGACTACGCCGGTGCGGTTCGCATCGCAACCGATGTGGATAATGCCAGCTCGTCGGCGGCTGCGTTCAACCAGGTCGATGAGTCGCTACAGAATTCCATCGCCGAGTCCCGCTTGACCGCCCGTGAGAACCTCGACCGATCCCGTCGCGCTATCGCGGCACTGTCTCTCGCCACGGTTACACTGACCGTCATCGCGGCAGTTCTGGTTGTTTTCGGCTTCCGACACCGGCTTCTGGAGTACCTATGATCGTTCCGTTCTCCCCATCGCTCCGCGGTCTCGCCGGCTGGCGGCGCAGAGCCGTCCTTGGTGCACTCGCCATCGCGGGCCTCACCGTCAGTGCCTGCGCGACCGATTCGCTTGCCGACGATCCCTACTCGCGCACAATCCTGGAGGCCACCGGTGACTTTCCCCTGCCACCGGGCGCGTTCTACGACAAAGCCTCCTCGAGGAAGCCTGCGACAGAAGCCAACACGCCAGATCTGTCCACACTCGCCCCCGATGACCAAACGCCGGAAGAGCGAATCCCGGAGATTTACCAGCGCGGTCGCATCATCGTTGGTGTTGACCAATCATTGAACCTGCTCAGCTTCCGCGACTTCAGCACCGGAGAGCTTTCGGGGTTTGAGGTATCCCTGGCACAGGAGATTGCCCGGGACATCTTTGACAATCCCGATGCTGTCGAGTTTCGGTTCGTCGACAGCAACGAACGCACCGCCGCACTCGAAGACGGCACCGTCGATGTCGTTTTGCGCACTATGACGGTCACCGATGCCCGGCGCGAAAAGGTGCTGTTCTCCGCACCGTATTTGACAGCACGAGCTGGAGTTCTCGTCTCTTCACCGGGTGGCGATGCTTCCCCCGAGGACGTCAAGGACGGTCGCATCTGCGTCTCCCGGGGATCTACTACCGAGGATTTGATTCGACGGCTCTCGCCGAACAATACGCTGCTGTTGGTCGGCAACTGGTCGGATTGCCTCATTTCACTTCAAAACAGCCAGGCAGAGATTGTCGTTGCCGATGACACCATCCTCGCTGGTATCAACGACCAAGATCCGGCCACCGCGATTGTCCAGCGGGGCTTGAACGAGGAAAGCTACGCGGCCGGTGTATCCCAGGGGAACCCAGGCCTAGTTCGCCAAATCAACGCGACCCTGGAGCGTATGGCAACCGATGGCACCTGGCAGTCCCTCTACGACACCTGGTTCGGCCCCTTCCTGCCAAGCGGTACACAGCCATCGCCACAGTACGGCGACGACGAAGACATACTTGGAATCTCCCCCACACCGGAAACTGCTCCAGAAGGCGAGGTGGATAACCGATGAGCGATGAAAACCAGTACTCCGAGCAAGCCCAGCCTCCGCAATACACGCCAGCGCCCCAGGAGGATGCTCACACAGAGGCAGAGGCAGCTGCCACTCAGGCCGTCGCCTTCGACCCATTCGCCGATGAAGACGACGAACAAGCGCCCGGCACTGCCGCTGTCGCCTTCGACCCTTTTGCGGACGATGACGACGATGACGAAGAGTTCGATATCGCCGAATTGTTGGGGCGCGGGGGTTCGTCGTCAAGCGTGACGACCCAACCCGGCACCCAGACACCAGATCCGTCGATGGCCTCGCACCGGAAAGCGTTGGAGGACTTTCGCCGGAAGCGATCGACTGCGCACCGTGGACGCACCGTCGCCGACGGCATGGTGCACCTGCCGTACATCACAACGCAGGATCCGCGCGATGCAGTAATGAGTGATGAGAAGATTCGCGCGACGAATAAGCCGACGCCGAGCCTGAAACCCGGCGATATCGTGGCGGATCAGTACGAAATTGTGGGCCCGATTGCCCACGGCGGTCTCGGCTGGATTTATCTGGCGATTGACCACAATGTCTCGGATCGCTGGGTCGTGCTCAAGGGCATGATGGCAGCGAAAAACGAGAAGGATTTCGCCGTAGTCCAGGCAGAACGCGAGTTCCTCGCGGAAATCTCGCATCCGGGAATTGTGAAGATCATCAACTTCATCGATGAGACGGACGCCAACAGCGCCACCGGCTTCATTGTGATGGAGTACGTCGGCGGCCCGTCGTTACGCAAACAGCGACGGAGCTACCCTGACGGCGTCATGCCCTGTGACCTGGCGATTGGCTACATCCTGGAGCTACTACCCGCGCTGGATTACCTGCACTCGCGCGGCGTTGTCTATAACGATTTGAAGCCGGACAACGTGCTGCTCAGCGAAGACCATGTCACGCTTATCGACGTTGGCGCGGTCACCGGCATCGGCGCCTACGGCCATATCTACGGCACGCCCGGATTCCAGGCGCCGGAGATTGCTACGACGGGACCGACGATTGCCAGTGATATCTACACTGTCGGCCGCACGCTGGCCTCGCTGATTCTGAAGTTGCCGGCGACCAACGGCGTCTACGATCCGGGACTGCCCTCACCTGTCGAAGAGCCTCTGTTCCGCCGTTTTTACTCGCTCTACCGCTTTCTACTGCGCGCTTGCCACGAAGATCCGGAGGCTCGCTTCGGTTCTGCCGAAGAGATGAGTGTGCAGCTCATCGGCGTATTGCGCGAGATTCTGGCGGTGCGCGACGGCGTGCAATTCCCACAGGCGGTGTCGAATTTCTCGCCGCAGCGTTCCACGTACGGCACCAAGCACCTGGTGTTCCGCACCGACCAGCTTGTCGACGGCATCACCCGCGGCGTGGAAATCACTCCGCAAGAAGTGACCTTCGCGCTGCCTGTGCCACTGATTAACCCGACAGATCCGGGTGCGCGCATCCTGAGCGCCTCGTCGTTTACGGAACCCAACGAACTAATCGAAACACTGACCAACGCACTGTCCGAACCCGAGTATGGTTCTTCGGTGGAAATTCCGCTGGGCATCGTGCGTGCGAAACTGGACCTCGGATTAATTGATGAGGCCCGCGACAGCCTCTGCGATGTCTCTGAACGCTTGCAGCGCGATTGGCGTTACCACTGGTACGAGGGCGTGACTTATCTGCTTCTCGACCAATTCAACGATGCCCTCACCTCGTTCCACCACGTGCTGACAATGCTTCCCGGTGAGCCCGCCCCGAAGTTGGCGCTGGCAGCGACTCTCGAGTTGATTCAACAGCGCTTGGGCATCGCCAACGCATCTCTCCTCGAGCCCTCTGTCGCCCGCGCCGCCGCGAACTTGAGCAGCGCGCTGGATAATGTCGCTGCCGATACGCCCGAAATCTTCTCCCCGGCCTGGGCCAGCGAGTCCCTGTCGCCTCAGACAATTCGTTTCAACACCCTGCGTCTCTACGCCGTCGTGTGGGCGGCCAACCCGACGACGGTATCCTCCGCCTTCGGGCTAGCTCGTCAGCTGGCCTCTGAGCGCCAACACGAAATGGCTATCTCCCAGCTTGACCGCGTTCCCGGTAACTCCCGCCACCATCGCATGGCACGTTTGACGACGATTCTGATGCTCACCTCCGGGATGCCCTCCGAGTTGACCGAATCGAGAATTCGCCGTGCTGCGCGTCGCCTGGTGGAGCTACCAACAAATGAACCGCGCATGCCGCAGCTGCGCATCGCCGTGATGGCGTCCGCGCTGAACTGGTTGCGCAGCTCGAACCTCGACCATGCAGCTAGCTCCAATGGTCTTTTCGATGCGCCCTTTACCGTGGCTGGCCTGCGTGAAGGACTGGAAAAAGACTTACGGATGCTGGCGCGCTCTTCACAGTTTCCGCGACACCGCTACAACTTGGTGGATATCGCAAATCTCATTCGGCCACGAACTTGGCGTTAGCTCTGTACCAACTCTTTACTGAACCTGGTCAAACATGCGGTCGTGGGGTGAACGCCACCCCAGAATTGGTGAATAAAGAGAGAATTGCCGTTCGTGGTTTAAGATGTCCTCTATGTTTGCCTCCTCGAAATCCTCTTTCCGCAGCGCCAAGCGTGTCATCATCAGCGCTGCAGCTCTCACCACCGCCTTTGGTATTGGGGCCGGCACTGCCGTTGCCCTGCCAGTTTCCCCAGACCTGCAGTCGCTCAGCCAGAGTGTTCGGGACCTCAAGCTGCCGGAGATCTCGACTCTGAACCCGGGCGACCTTGCTCCTGAGCTCTCTGAGGTTCTGGATTCCTCTTCGGTGAAGCTGCCGGATTCGGTCGTCACCCTAATCAATGAAAACTTCAAGTTCGCTGAAAACAACAAGCAGGTGGCGGACAAGGTCAAAACTCAGCTGCTGAACGCCATCGACAGCCTGCCGCTGCCAGCTGCGCAGAAGGCCGAAGCCACCCGCGTCGTCAACGAGATTTTCGGTTTGCTGGAGGGCCAAGACAAGCCTTCGCAGCCTGAGCCGGCGCCTGCCCCCGCTCCACAGCCAGAGCAGAAACCACGCCCTGAACCACGCCCAGAGCCAAACAACCCGTGCCCGCCGAGCGCCCGCGCATGCGTTGACCTGGCTAACCAGAAGACCTGGCTGCAGGAAAACGGCAACATCACCTACGGCCCGGTGCCCATGTCCTCCGGTATGCCAGGTTACGAAACCACCCGTGGACACTTGAGCGTTACCCGCAAGGTCCGCGATGAGTGGTCGGTTCCTTACAACGGTCCGATGCCGTTCTCTGTGTACTTCACCAACGACGGTGAGGCTTTCCACGAGGGTTCGGTCAATCAGATGTCCCACGGCTGCATCCATCTGAATCACGATGATGCCGTGATGTACTTCAACACTCTGCAGGTCGGCGACGGCGTCTACATCTGGTAGTTACCTGCGCTGATGCGTTGAAATAATGACCAGGTGACTGAGCCTATTGAGGCATAGGCGCAGTTTCCCTGGCGGTGAAAAATGAGCTCGCCCCACTAGATTCTTCCAGTTTGGAAGACAGTGGGGCGAGCTCATTTTTTGTTGAGTTACAGTCGCGGATTCAACAGGTGAGGTACACGGCGGCCGTCGATTACGGGTTACCGAAACCCTGCCTACTCGTCAGGGTTCCAGTCCAAGGAACTAATCCACGAAGCTCATTGCGTAGCGGGCAATGGCCAGTTCCTCATTGGTCGGTACCACGAAGACCTTGACCTTCGAGTCATCCGCAGAGATCAGACGCGGGCCATCATTCGGCTGGGAGTTGCGCTCGTCGTCGATCTTGATGCCAAAGTTCTCGAGCTCAGCCATCGAGTCACGGCGGATACCGACGTGATTCTCGCCGACACCGGCAGTGAAGGTGATAGCGTCGAGGCGACCGAGAATCAGCATGTACGAGCCGATGTAGCGGCGCAGCTGGTGAACGTACATCTGGTATGCAGCCCAAGCATCCGGGTCGTGGTCATCCATGCGCTCCTGCAGGACTCGGAAGTCATTGACACCAGAGACACCCTTCAAACCGGACTGGCGGTTGCACAGATTGTCGATCTCATCGATGCTCATGCCGTTGCGGTAGAGGTGGAAGATGACGCCCGGGTCAATGTCACCGGTACGAGTGCCCATCATCAGACCAGCCAGCGGGGTCAGCCCCATCGAGGTATCCACCGCCTGGCCACCTCGGATAGCCGCACACGACGCACCGTTACCCAGGTGCAGCGTAATCTGGTTGATTTCCCCTGCCGGCTTATTCAGAAGGTCCGGCACCTGCTTGGAAACAAACTCATGCGAGGTGCCGTGGAAGCCGTAACGACGGATATCAAACTTCGATGCGACCTCTGCATTTAGCGGGTACAGAGCAGCAGCTGGTGGCATGGTGTGGAAGAAACCAGTGTCGAAGACGGCGACGTGCGGCACGTCGGGAAGCAGCTTGCGAGACTCTTCGATGCCTACGATATTGGCCGGGTTGTGCAGCGGCGCCAGCGGAATAAGATCGCGGATCATGCCGACGATCTCGTCGGTAATCAGCTCCGGTCCAGAGAACAGGCGACCACCGTGAACGACACGGTGACCGACGGCGGCAATATCCACCGACTCCGGACCAACACCGTGCTCATCCATCAGCTCGAACGCGCGGTCAAGGCCACTGGCGTGGTCAGCGATAGGCTCAGTGATTTCAATCTTCTGTCCGGAGAACTTCAGATTAATAATGCCGTCTTCTTCACCAATGCGCTCCACCAGACCGGAGACATACGGCGGCTGCGTTGAGTCCTTCTCCGGATCTACCAGCTGAAACTTGATAGAGGAGGAACCGGAGTTCAAAACAAGTACGTGACGGGACATAATAATTAGTTTCCTCCAGCCTGAATAGCGGTAATTGCAACCGTGTTGATGATGTCCGGCACCGTGGCACCACGGGAAAGGTCGTTGACCGGCTTGTTCAAGCCCTGCAGAATCGGGCCGATTGCCAATGCACCACCACAGCGCTGGGCAATCTTGTACCCGATGTTACCGGCGTCCAGATCCGGGAACACGAAAACAGTTGCCTTACCCGCAACGGAGGAATCCGGCATCTTCTTCGCAGCCACAGACGGGTCAATAGCAGCATCGAACTGCAGCGGACCATCGACGGCGAGGTCCGGAGCCAGCTCCTTGGCCTTGGCCAGGCCCGCCTTCACACGGTCAACATCCTCACCTGTGCCGGATGCTCCAGTGGAGTAGCTCAGCATGGCAACGCGGGCGTCGATACCGAAGGAAGCTGCAGTCTCGGCGGATACTACCGCGATTTCACCCAGCTGTTCCGGAGCCGGCTTCGGCAGCACCGCACAGTCCGCAAAACCCCACAGCGAGTTGTCCATAACCATGAGAAACAGCGACGACACCGTGGAAGCCGACGGCTTGGTCTTAATGATTTGCAAGGACGGACGAATGGTGTGCGCAGTTGTGTGGGCTGCACCGGACACCATGCCGTCGACAAGCCCGTTGTGAATCATCATCGTCGCAAAGTAGGAGATGTCCTGCATCGTCTCACGGGCCTGCTCCAGCGTGACCCCCTTGGCCTTGCGCATCTCTGCGAACTGTTCCGCGAACTGCTCAACATATTCGGAGGTCTGTGGGTTCCAGAGATGGGCGGCGTCGATGTCAAAACCCAGTTCGGCGGCGCGCGCCTTCATAGCATCCGGGTCACCGAGGATAGTGAGCTCACAGATGTCCTCGCGCAGGAGGTAATCAGCGGCCTCAAGAATGCGGTCATCGTCCCCCTCTGGCAGCACAATGTGGCGCTTATCAGCCTTGGCGCGCTGCAACAGCCACCACTGGAAACGCTGTGGAGTCATCACTGCGGTGACCTCGCGGCTTACGACCTTGCGAAGCCCCTCAGCATCGTCAACGGCAACAACGGGAACGTCGAGCTCGAAAGTCTTAGCAGCCTCGGCTGCTTCCTCCCCTGTGAGAACAACAGCGAGTACCTCGCTGTGACGCTGAGCTGCACTGCTGAGCGCCAAACGAACGCGAGCCTTCGCGGCCTCTGTGTGGCAGCCCTCGCCACCAGCGACAACGATGACACCGGCACCGGCGACGGTGGCAATGCGGAAGTCAAAATCGAGGTTGCCGGAGCCGGTCAGAACAGCCGCCCCCTCGTTAGCAGCGCGGTCAGCCTCAACAGCACTGACGATGGTGTCAAGCGCGGATTCCGGATCCACAACAACCTGATCCACAGTGGTGCCGTGAGCCCCACCGACAGTGTGGAGGCAACGTGCCCCACCCAGTGCCTCAGACAATGCCGTAATGACATCCTGTAGATCGTCCGCGCGGTCCACTGAAGTAATCAGGACTGCGGAGTTGTTGGTGGACGCTTGGGCGTTCTTATCGCTCACCGACGTTCCTTTCTCGCACTGCGCTTAATCGTTGACTTATTTGAACGTTGACTTGGCTCGAGCCATTGGACTGCCGGAGGCTCAAGATCATGCTGAGCTTCCAATCCCGCTGAGTCCCAAATCATTATTTTCATCTTATTGTGAGTCACCTTACATCTCACGACGGACTCAAACCTCTTTGGTTACCCCTGGTAGCCACACTTTTCCCCACAGATTCCAACAGTTTTCCCGCATAATCGCGGCTTTTATGCGGTTTTTCTAGCGAACTAGCCCAAATTCCCACATTGGGCGTGACTAAGGTCACATTTAGTTTTGTCTGCCTTCAAAAGCATCTCGCCGATGATGTGATGCTCGCCTCTCGATTTTTCGTAAGTTATCGCTACGATTGGGGGCGCTACCATTGGGAATGTCGAATAAACCAATAACTCCTTTCCCCACGAGGTCACCGCTGGCAGCTACTTACGCCGCGGCCTCGTGGCCGTCGTAAAGCATTAGAGAAAGAAGGACACGCTTCATGAATCGCCCGCTCCGCGTTGCCGTAATTGGCTCTGGCCCGGCCGGTGTTTATGCTTCCGATGCACTGATGAAATCCAGTACTGACGTGGAAGTCGATCTGTTTGAAAAGATGCCGGCTCCATTTGGTCTAATCCGCTACGGTGTCGCCCCCGACCACCCACGTATCAAGGGCATCATTATGGCCTTACACCGTGTGATGGAAAAGCCGGAGCTGCGCCTGTTTTCCAACGTTGAGTTCGGCAAGGACATCACGCTCGACGAATTAAAGGAGCATTACGACGCCGTCATCTTCGCCACCGGTGCCGTCGGCGACCGCGCACTGCCGACTCCGGGAGCAGACCTGCCGGAGCACTTCGGCGCAGGTGAATTCGTGGGCTTCTACGACGGCAATCCGCTCTTTGAGCGCACCTGGGATCTCTCGGCGGAGTCCGTGGCCGTCGTTGGCGTAGGCAACGTCGCGCTGGATGTCTCTCGAATCCTGGCGAAGACCGGTGAGGAACTGCACGTCACAGAGATCCCGGACAATGTTTACGAAGTTCTGAAGACAAATAAGGCCAAGGAAGTCCACGTCTTCGGCCGCCGTGGCCCGGCACAGGCAAAGTTCACTCCGCTGGAGCTCAAGGAACTCGACTACTCACCGAACGTCGAGGTCGTTGTCGATCCGCGCGACATTGACTACGACTCCGCATCCGAGATTATGCGTCGCAACTCCAAGATTACTGACCAGGTCTGCACCATCTTGGAGAACTACGCCATCCGTGAACCGAAGAACGCACTGCACAAGCTCTACATTCACTTCTTCGAGTCGCCAGTGGAAATCCTCAGCGAGGAGGGTGCCGACGGCCAGCAGCATGTGGTCGGCTTGCGCACTCAGCGCATGGAATACGACGGTGCTGGCGGACTGCGGCCGACCGGCGAGACTACCGACTGGAAGGTCGGCGCTGTCTACTCCGCCGTGGGCTACCGCTCTGATGCACTGCCGGGTATCCCGTTCGACAACGTGAAGAATGTCATTTCCAACGTCGGTGGTCGAGTCATCGAATCCGACAACACCGAGGATGAAGCAGCCGAGGCCATCACTGGCCTCTACACCACCGGTTGGGTTCGCCGCGGGCCGGTCGGTCTGATTGGTAATACCAAAGGCGATGCCAACGAGGCCGTGGCCAATCTGCTGGCCGATGCCGCAGAGGGCAAGAAATTCACCCCGTCGAAGCCGGAGTTGTCCGCTGTCAACGAGCTGCTGGAGTCAAAGGGCATCGACTACCTGGACTGGGAGGGCTGGCACAAGCTCGATGCTGCCGAACGCACCGCCGGCGAGGCCGAGGGCCGCGAACGCAAGAAGTATGTCGAATGGGATGAGATGGTCACCCACTCCAAGGGCGAGTAACGGCGAGTAACGAGGGCGGATAGAAAGCGCCGGCTACGCCACTACCTGCACATCCGTGTACGCAGCGCGCGAGTCCCAGCGGCAGCACACGATCGGCGCCAACAGCTCGGCCAATGGCTCACCGAAAGCCACCTGGCCAGCACCGGCGGCAGCGCCCGCATCGAGGACTCGATCCCACAGTAGGCCCGGCGCGGTAAACAGCGGCACCACTACGAGTCCGCGACCGCGCTTGGCCGCGCGCTCCTGTGCCACGGCCACAGCATCGGATCCCTTGATCTTCTCAGGACCGACCACGAATGCTGCACTCACATGTCCCGGCAGCATCCCGCCAAGATTTGCCGCAAATTGGTGCACCGCCGCATTGGCCTCCTCATCAGAGGAGCCGACCCCCATCACCAGCGCATCGACCGGCCAGGAAAAAGATGCATTCTCCGCCGCTTCAATGATTCGCTTCACGACGGCGCGCTTCGTGCCGTCGCCAAGCCCGAGTCCTTCAGCCACTGTGATGTCAACACCATGCCGATTGCAGAGTCGAACCTGCTCGGGAACATCGACTCGCGAGTGGAACGCATCAGTGAACAGCAGCGGTACGGCCAGTGCGCGAGTCTCGCCGGCAGCGGCGAGGTCGGCACAGACGGCATCTAGCGAGGGCTCGTCGAGGTCCAGCCAGGCGAGGCGAATCTGAGAGGGAGCGTCCAGACGGGTGAGCGGCATCTTCTCGCGCACGAGTGCGACCGCCTCTTCGAGCACCGGTTTGGTCTCTGGGTGCCGGGAACCGTGCGCAAGCAGAATCAGTGCGGTCATCAATGGTCTCCTCAGGCTCGCTAGCTGTGCTTTCTGGTTTTTCTACCTGGCAGCTCTACTGGGCAGCGCCACGCACGAGGCCAGCGGTGAGAGTGTCACCGGTGCCCGGCTCAATAAGCAGGAAGGCACCGACACGACCACCGACGCGGTAGGCATCGACCGGGAGCGGCTGCGCGACCTCGATGGTCACCTCAGCGACATCATTGACCGCGAGCTGGTCGGCAACGCCGGTGGGCTCACCGGTCTCGATGTCGATAAGGGCATCGACGGAAGCGATACGCCCACGCACCAGCGCGGCACCGTAGCGCACCTCAACGACACGACCGACTGCCAGCGGCTTGTCCGCAAGGTGGACAGCCACGGCGGAGAAACGGCGGACGTCCTCCGGACGGGTGCCACTGATGAAATCACCACGGGCGAGGTCGAACTCAGCATCCAAGCTGATGGCAACCGACTGACCGGCCACGGCCTCAGTGACATCCTCGGCTGCCACGGTGATCTTCGTGACAGTAGCCTGACGGTTGGCGTCTACGGAGACAACATCGCCCACGCGCACGCTACCTGCGGCGATACGGCCGGCGTAACCACGGTATTCAGTGGCGTGATCACGAATGACGTAGTCGATGGGCAGGCGTAGGTCGGCCTCGGCATCGGTTTCCAGGTCGGCACCGATGTTGAGGTTTTCCAGCAGCTCCAACACAGTCGGCCCCTCGTACCACGGGGTATGCTCAGAAGGATCGACAATGTTGTCGCCGACCAAAGCCGACACTGGAACAACGAAGGTGTTCTGCAGACCCAAGCGCTCTGCCAGCACTGCTACATCCGACTCAATCTTGCGGAAGGCTTCTTCGCTGTAGTCCAGCAGGTCGATCTTGTTGACGGCAAAGATTACGTGGCGAACACCCAGCAGACCGGCCACAGTTGCGTGTCGCTTGGTCTGCGTCACGACGCCGTTACGTGCGTCGATAAGCAAAACGACGGCCTCAGCGGTGGACATACCAGTGATGGTGTTTCGGGTGTACTGCTCGTGACCAGGGCAGTCGGCCAAGATGAACGAGCGGACGTCGGTGGCGAAGTAGCGGTAGGCAACGTCGATTGTGATGCCCTGCTCACGCTCGGCCCGCAGACCATCAACCAGCAACGAGAGGTCAGGATTTTCCTGACCGCGCGCCTGCGAGGAGGCGACGACGGCCTCGTACTGGTCAGCGAGGATGTTCTTCGTGTCGTGCAGCAAACGCCCGACAAAGGTCGACTTACCGTCGTCGACGGAGCCAGCGGTGCACAGGCGAAGAGTGCGACGAGCGCGAGTGGCGCGGTCGGCGGTAATCAGGGTAGCTGGGGAATTTGGCTGGCTCATCAGAAGTAACCTTCCTTCTTGCGGTCTTCCATGGAGGATTCGGACAACTTGTCATCTGCGCGGGTAGCGCCGCGCTCGGTGAGCTTGGATGTGCGAAGTTCCTCCATGACCTCCGCAATAGTGGTGGCAGTCGATTCGACAGCGCCGGTACAGCTCATGTCACCGACAGTGCGATAGCGGACAGTGCGAACCTCTAGGGTCTCACCGTCGCGGGGTCCACCCCACTCGCCCGGTGCCAACCACATGCCGCCGCGGTTGAACACCTCACGCTCATGGGCAAAGTAGATGGGTGGCAGCTCGATGTCACGGGCTTCGATGTAGGCCCAGACGTCGGCCTCGGTCCAGTTCGAGATTGGGAAAACGCGAACGTTCTCTCCAGCGGCGTGGCGACCGTTGTAGAGCCCCCACAGCTCCGGCCGCTGACGGCGTGGATCCCAACCGCCGAAGGAGTCGCGGACGGAGAACACGCGCTCCTTGGCGCGGGCCTTCTCCTCATCGCGGCGGGCGCCACCGAGGACGGCGTCGTAACCACGGTTGGCGATGGTCTCCACCAGTGGCACGGTCTGCAAGGGGTTGCGGGTGCCGTCAGCACGCTCGGTGAGCACACCGCTATCAATCCAGTCTTGGACCTTGGCTACGTGCAGCTTAATGCCCGGCTGAGCGGCAATCTTGTCGCGGAATTCAATAACTTCGGGGAAGTTGTGGCCGGTGTTGACGTGGAGCAGCTCCAGCGGGATACCCGCCGGTGCGAAGGCGCGCTTGGCCAACTCGAGCACGACGACGGAGTCCTTTCCGCCGGAGAAAAGCAGTGCCGGACGGTCAAACTGGCCGGCGGTTTGGCGGATAATGTCGATGGCCTCGGCTTCCAGTTCGGCAAGCCGCGGGTCGAGGCGGTTTTGTACGGAAACGGTGGTTGAGCTTGTCATGGGGTTCTTTCTGTTGTGGCTGTGTTAGCTGTGTTAGCTTGTCGGCTGTTTTAAAAAACTGTCTGTATAAGCTGCGGGTCGCAGCTAGCCATGAGCGGCAATTGGCTAGTAGCTAGTGGCTGTCGGTATCGTCTAGCAGCCAGCCGCTCAAACTAGAGGTGCAATCCGCACTCTGTCTTCTCGCTGCCCGCCCAGCGGCCCGAGCGCGGATCCGCACCCTCTGCCACTCGCGCGGTGCATGTCGCGCAGCCAATCGACGGGAACCCCTGTTGTGTCAGCGGATGCACAATGAGGTCGTTATCCTCGATGTACTGGGCAATGTCCTCATCCGTCCAGGTGGCCAGCGGGTTGAGCTTGATGCGACCGGTCTTATCGATTTCCAGTACCGGCGTGTGTGCGCGGGTCGGCGCGTCGACGCGCTTCAGACCTGTGACCCAACCCTCGTAGGGGCGCTTCACAGCTGACAGCGGCTCGACCTTCCGCAGTGCGCAGCATCGCGTCGGGTCGGTCTTGTACAGATCTACGCCCTCTTCAGCATCCTGCTCGGCGCGGGTGCGCTTCGGCTCAATCGACAGCAGTCGGTTGTCGTAGCGCTGTGCGACCTGTTCTGCCACGTCGAGGGTCTCCGGGAAGTGGTAACCCGTATCCAGGAAAACCAGGTCGGCTTCCGGCGCGTGCCGAGCAGCCAGCTCCGCCAATACCGTGTCCTGCATCGACAGGGTCACAGCCAGTGGCGTGTGCAGGTGCTCCGCACCCCATTCCAGTACTTCCCCGGCAGTGGCAGTCTCCAGCTTGGAGCCCCACTCCAGTGCAAGCTCTATCAGACGGCGAGCAGTTTCCGGATTGTCCAGCACATCCTCACGCGCGAGCGCCTCCTGAGTCTTAATGACTTCAGCGGTTTTCAGTCCCGTGCTCATGACGCCACCTTCCTATCAATATGACCATGCAGTTTCACTGTGAATACCCGGCAACATTCGCGGCATTGCCAGGCGTAATCGGTTTCCACATCGGGCCACAGATCATCACCGCCGCAGTAAGGGCAATGCATCACCGCACCCCGGTTCGGATTGGGGTGTGCGCTTCGGCCACCGATCCCCAGTCGCGCTGGCGCCTCGTCTTTTTCGCTTGCCGACGGCCCCTGCGACCGAACCTCGTTGGAAGATTCACTCACTTCAGATACTCCTCATCAGCGCGGACAATCCACTCGCGGAACTGTTCACCCTCGTGGCGCTGCTCCTTGAAATGATTGACGACGCGCTCGATGTAGTCACCCAGTTCTGCCGAGGTGACCTTGTGTCCGCGAACCTTGCGGCCGAAGTTGGCATCGAGCCCCAGCGAACCACCGAGGTGAACCTGGAAACCCTCGACACGGTTGCCCTCATCGTCGGTGACAATCTGACCCTTGAGTCCAATATCGGCAATCTGTGTGCGGGCACAGGCATTCGGGCAGCCGTTGAGCGCAATGGTGATTGGGACATCGAGGTCGCCGAGACGTTCCTCCAAGTCGCCCACCAGATCGATTGCGCGCTGGCGCGTGGTGACAAGTGCGAGTTTGCAGAACTCCAGGCCAGTGCAGGCCAGGATGCCCCGCCGGAATGCGGAAGGCTTGGCAGACAGGCCAATTTCGTCGAGCTCAGCGAGCAGGGAGTCGACCTGGTCGTCGGCGACGTCGAGGAGAATGAGCTCCTTCATGACAGTGGTACGGACGCGGGAAACACCGTGGCGCTCGGCGATGTCGGCGAGCTTGACCAGGTCAGAGCCCGGAACACGGCCAACAGCGGGCTTCACACCGACGTAGTTGAGACCGTCGGCCTGCTTGTGCACGCCGATGTGGTCACGGTCGCCCTCGAAAGGCTCGGGCGCGGGGCCGTCGATAAGCTTGCGGTTGAGGTAGTCGTCTTCGAGTACCTGGCGGAACTTCTCCGCACCCCACTCGGCAACGAGGAACTTCAGACGCGCGCGATTGCGCAGGCGACGGTAGCCGTAGTCACGGAAGATGCGGCACACGCCCGCCCATACCTCGGGAACCTCGTCCTCTGGGATCCAGGCGCCGAGACGCTGCGCGAGCATTGGGTTGGTGGAGAGACCGCCGCCGACCCAAACGTCGAAACCGGGGCCGTGCTCTGGGTGATTGACACCGACAAAGGCGACGTCCTGGACCTCGTGGGTGACATCGAGACGCGGGGAACCGGAAACTGCGGACTTAAACTTGCGCGGTAGGTTGGAGAACTCGTCGCCGGAGAGGTACTCGTCCTTGATGCGGCGAATAGCATTGGTGCCGTCGACGATTTCATCGGCAGCAACGCCGGCAACCGGGCTACCTAGGATAACGCGGGGAACGTCGCCGCAGCCAAAGTTGGTGTCGAGACCAACCCGCTCAAGGCGGTCCCAAATCTCCGGCATGTCCTCGACGCGGATCCAGTGCAGCTGGACGTTCTGACGGTCGGAGAAGTCCGCGGTGTCACGAGCGAAGTCGCGGGAAATCTCCCCGATGGTGCGAATACCCTCGGTGGTGGTCTGGCCACCATCGAGACGAACGCGGAGCATAAAGTACTTGTCCTGCAACTCGGCGTTAGTCTTCACACCGGTGTGCTCACCGCTAAGCCCCTGCTTGCGCTGGGTGTAGAGGCCAATCCACTTAAAGCGCGGAGCTAGGTCTTCCGCAGGGATAGAGTCAAACCCCTGCTTGGAGTAGATGTCGATAACACGCTGCTTAACGGCAAAGCCAGCATCTTCTTTCTTGATGCGTTCGTCGTCGTTAAGTGGCTCGCGGCCGTCGATAAGCCACTGTCCCTGCGGCTTCGGTGCACGCTTCTTACGTCGGGTAGCCGCTGCGGAAGCCGGACGCTCGGCGGTTTTCGTAGGAGAGCTCATGGGAATCTACCGAATCACTTTCGTTTTTGTTCTCGTTGACCGAATCAGAGTTGCTTGAATCAGCCCTGAACGAATTAGTTGCTAATTTTTATAGACCGGACGGTCTATGCAGTATTGCAGGCAACATTAGACCGACCAGTCTGGCTAGTGCAAGCCGGGGTATGCTCGGATACCTAGCGAACCCCCGCTTCGCCCACGTGGACACCGTTTTCTGCGCCCACTTTGACACCTCCAGAAGCATCCCCAGCCCCGCCATCAACCGAAGCCGGTGATGGAGATCCAGAACTAGACACATCAGCCGAGGAAGACTGAGAAGTCGACTCAAGTTGGACCCGCTGACGCAGACGCGGAAGAGTGTCATGCGACCGCGCCCACAGCACCAGTGCGACAACGCCAAAAGCCCAGACAAGCAGCACCGTTGCCAACACGCCGCCAGAAACCAGCGGCGAAAACAGTGTTCGAATATTCAGCCCGACCAACACGCCGCCGATCACAATTCCAAGCAGGCGCGGATTAATACGCCCCACCAGGTATGCAGCCAAAGGTGCAGCAATCACACCACCGCACAGCAAACCAATTACCGGCGCGGCATGCTGAGTAAACTCCTCCCGCAGCTTTGGCAAAAAGCCCAGCACAGAAGCTAGAGCGACAAGAAATTCCGCCGCCGAGACAGTACCGATAATCTTGCGCGGCTGATCAGCCTCAGCACCCAACAAAGTAGAGGTGGTAACAGGCCCCCAACCGCCGCCACCAGTGGAATCGAGCAGACCACCAAAGAGCCCCAGCGGAGCGAGCTTCTTCGCTCCCCAGGTCTTTTTCTTGCGCTTAACATTAGCCAGGAAGGCGAAGCGGATAATCACCCACAGGCCGAGAAAAAGCAAGATTGTCGAGGTCACAGGCGTCGCGGCATCACTATCCAGATTGGACAAAAAGGTCGCACCAACAAAGGCACCGATAGCGCCCGGCACACCAAGGCTCAGTGCGCGCCGCCAGTCGACATTGCCGAATCGCCAGTGCGAAATACCAGAGGCCAGCGTCGTGCCCACCTCCGCTACGTGAACTACCGCCGACGCAGTGGCAGCACTACTACCAGCAACAATAAAAAGTGAAGTGGCAGTGACACCGAATGCCATCCCCAGAGTGCCATCGACTAATTGCGCGCCAAGGCCGATTAGCACGAAGACTATGAGTTTTTCCATGACAAGCCCTTCCCCGCTTACCCAACCAGAGCCTGCCGTTGCCACGACGTCCGCACGACAAGCTCTTTTAGACCTCGTTCAGCAGAAGCAATACGCAGCAAAACCCTCTCAAGCCAAAGCAGTGATTCTTGCGGTGTTTTGTGTTTGCTTTTTGTAGACCAGTTTGTCTATATTCTGTTTCAGCAAGCATAGACCGATTGGTCTACGATAAGCAATCGCGACAAAGAAAACGTAGAAAAAGGATTCCACTCAATGACCAACGACCAGACTGCAGCCCAGAACGCGGCCGCTTCCTCACTGCCCAATCTCGCCAACTCAACCACGCCACTGCGTGTAGCCGTGGTCGGCTCGGGCCCGGCCGGTATCTACGCCTCCGACGCACTGATGAAGTCCGGCCGCGACGTCGCCATCGACCTCTACGAGCGCCTTCCAGTGCCGTTCGGTCTCATCCGCTACGGCGTTGCGCCAGACCACCCGCGAATCAAGGGCATCATTAAGTCCCTCCACCGAGTGCTGGACAAGCCGCAGGTCCGACTTCTGGGCAACGTGGACGTCGGTAAGCAGGTCAGCGTCGATGAACTGCGCCAGTTCTACGACGCCATCATCTTCGCCACTGGCGCGACCGGCGACCGCGATCTGAATATCCCGGGCGCCGACCTGCCGGAGCACTACGGCGCGGGTGAGTTCGTAGGTTTCTACGACTCCCACCCGGAGTTCGCCCGCGATTGGGAACTCTCCGCTGAGTCCGTGGCCGTGGTCGGTGTCGGCAACGTGGGCCTCGACGTCGCCCGCATTCTCGCCAAGACTGCCGATGAGCTGCACGTCACCGAAATCGCCGACAACGTCTACGCTGGCCTGGCAAAGAATGCCGCCCGCGAAATTCACGTCTTCGGCCGCCGCGGCCCGGCCCAGGCAAAGTTCACTCCACTGGAGCTGAAGGAATTGGACCACTCCGACACCATTGAGGTTGTCGTGAATCCGGAGGACATCCAGTACGATGCCGCCTCCGAAACGTCCCGTCGTGAGTCCAAGATCACCGATCAGGTCTGTACGATTCTGGAAAACTACGCCATCCGCGAGCCAAAGGGCGCCCCGCACAAGCTCTTCATCCACTTCTTCGAGTCCCCGGTCGAAATCATCGGCGAGACCGGCGAGGATGGAGTACAGCACGTCAGCGCTATCCGCACCGAACGCACTGAACTCGACGGCGAGGGTGGCGTCCGTGGCACCGGCACGTTCACCGAATGGCCGGTCGGTGCGGTCTACCGTGCAGTCGGCTACCGCTCCGACGCAGTCACCGGCGTACCGTTCGACACCGGCACCCACACCATCCCAGATGCCGGCGGACGCGTGCTTGACGACGTCGACGGCAACCACATCCAGGGTCTGTACACCACCGGCTGGATTCGCCGTGGCCCGGTCGGCCTAATCGGTAACACCAAGGGCGACGCCAACGAAACCGTCGGCAACCTCATCGCCGACTGGGAGGCAGGCCGCCTGGTCGCACCTGCAAAACCCACGTATAACGACGTCGACGAGTTCCTGGCCAACAAGGGCCTCCAGGTCACCACCTGGGAGGGCTGGCACGCACTCGACGCCGCCGAACGTGCAGCGGGCGAAGCCGAAGGCCGCGAGCGCAAGAAGCTGGTCGAGTGGGCCGATATGGTTGCGGCCTCCACGGTCGTCGCAAAGCAGCCAGATGCCGATGACGTGGCCGAAGCTGTACACGAAGCGGTTGTGGAGACTGTCGCCAGCTAGCGTGTCGGGTCTAACCGGGCAGTTGATTGTGCACGTCAGTCGGTCTTCGGATTAGAGTTAATACATGGCTTATCATGCAGACTCATCCAACCTGGACGTCAAGGAAGTTCTGACCTGGGAAGGCTTCGGCGTCGCCTCCCGTGAACTGGCACAGCAGATTGTCGATTCGGGCTACGAGCCGGAGATCATTATCGCCGTGGCCCGCGGTGGTCTTCTACCTGCAGGTGCACTCAGCTACACCATGGGCGTCAAGCTCTCTGACGCCATTAACGTCGAGTTCTACACCGACGTGGCGGAGACCCTGCCGGATCCGGTTCTGCTGGAGCCGCTGCTGGACATCGAATCGATTTCTGAGCGCCGTCTGCTGGTCGTTGACGATGTCGCAGACTCCGGTCGCACGCTGCACCTGGTGCTCGATTTGCTTAAGACCCACGGTGCGGAAGTACGCTCCGCTGTGCTCTACGGCAAGTCCCGCTCGGAGATTGCACCGGACTATGTCTGGAAGCACACCGATGACTGGATCGTCTTCCCCTGGTCGGCCGAGCCACCGGTACAGAAGTCCAAGTAGATCAAGTAGCTTACGCACCATAGCGGGCAAACAAAAAGTGCGCTGCGGGGCCGGTTATGGCCGTACCGCAGCGCACACTAGGTCGTCGAACTAGCCCAGTTCGACGACCTTAATCTTTGATGCCGCCTCCGATGCACGCTCACGGGCAGCATCGACAGAATCCGCGGTTGAAACAGCAACGCCCATGCGGCGACGCGGGCCAGCGACCGGCTTACCAAAGATACGAATATCAGTCTCCGGAATAGCCATGGCCTCCGTCAGCCCGGTGTAGCCCGGCTGCTCGATGTCAGCACCGCCGTAGACCACAGCGGAGGCTCCCGGGGACACCAGCGTGACGTCGATAGGCAGACCCAACACTGCACGCGCGTGCAGCTCGAACTCAGAGAAACGCTGGGTGCCCATGGTGACCATGCCGGTGTCGTGCGGACGCGGGCTGACCTCGGAGAACCACACCTCATCGCCGCGAACAAACAGCTCGACGCCGAAGATACCGCGACCGCCCAGCGCGTTGGTGATGCGCGCGGCGACAGAGCGCGCATTGTCCAGGGCGTTTTCACTCATGGCAGCCGGCTGCCATGACTCAACGTAGTCGCCGTCCTGCTGACGGTGCCCAATGGGCTCACAGAACCACGTTGCCCCCTCGCCAGTCTCCGGATCAACGGAGCGCACGGTCAGCAGCGTGATCTCGTAGTCGAAATCGACGAAGCCCTCCACGATGACGCGGCCGGACTCGACGCGGCCGCCACTCATGGCGTAATCCCACGCGGCCTGGACATCCTCCGGCGAACGCAGCGTGGACTGCCCCTTGCCCGAGGAACTCATGACCGGCTTGACCACACACGGGAAGCCAATCTCATCAACAGCTGCGGTGAACTCATCAAAGCTGGAGGCGAAGTGATAGCGGGAAGTCGGCAGCCCAACCTCTTCCGCAGCCAGACGGCGAATACCCTCTCGGTTCATGGTCAGCTGAGTCGCCCGTGCGGTTGGAATAACGGTGACGTCCAGCGTCTCGTCTTCCTCAACCTCTTCCAGCACCTCGGTTGCCAGGGCCTCGATCTCGGGGACGATGAAGTGGGGCTTGACCTCGAGAATCAGGTCCCGCAGTGCACTGGGGTCCGACATATTCAAGACGTAGGCGTGGTGAGCTACCTGGTGTGCCGGTGCATGCTCGTAGCGATCGGCAGCGTGCACCTCAACGCCAAGACGTTGGAAAGCAATGGTCACCTCCTTGCCGAGCTCGCCAGAGCCGAGCAGCAGAACTCGCGTCGCTCCCGGCTGGTACGGGGTTCCGGTGACTTCAGGGGTGAACATCGAGATAAACTCGCTTTCGTCTACGGCACGTACGCTGCACAACCAGCAGCTGTGAAATTGATTGTCTCCAGCATACGACAGCGAGCGGATTCACCGCGGCGGGCACGGGCGGGAACCTAGCGCGGGAACACCCGCTCAAACTCGACCAGCGCCGCACTCCGGTCAGCAGCCAAGACAACGTTCGCCTCAGCACCGGCAGAGTCTGCCACCACTTGACCGCGGCGTCCTGGCTCATCTGCAAAGGTTCGCTTATCGACGCCCACGAGACGCATCTTCTCCACTTCCCCTGTCACCGCACCGACGGCCACCATCGCAGCAAAGAGGTCATGGACCTGCGCCTTGTAACCGACCCCCACACCCTGGTGGAACTCAAAGTAGAACTTCAGCGAACGGCGCAGAACACGCAGCAGCTCCGGGTTCATACCGGCATCGCGCCAGGACTCAATTTCAACATCGCTGATAGTGATGGTCTCGGTGACATTGAGTGGAATCAACGTCGGCACCGGCGCACCTGCGGCGGTGGCGATACTGCGCACGGCATCCTCCGGGCGCTCGACTGCCACAGCGCCCGCGGTGCCGAAGACCTCGGTGACCGCGGTGGGGTCGACCCAGAAGTTCCATTCCGCAAACTCGGTAACGTTACCGTGGTATTCCACAGCACCGCCCATAATGGTTACGCCGTCGAGCTCCCGCATGAGTTCTGGGTACTTCTTCAAAGCGGCCACGTAGGTAGTCATAGGGCCAGTGACCAGCAGGTGCACCTTCTCCCCCGTCGACCGCGCCTGCTCGATGACCTGGCGCCACAGCGCCAGCGGATCCGTCGCTCCTCCGCGCCCCGGCTCGTAGATGACGGCCGGTGGCGCCAGGTTGTAGCCCAGCCCGTACGGGCCATGAGTCTCAGGCGTGGTAGTCAGCTCACGGTCAGCGGGCCCCTCGAAACCGCTGACAACCGGGACCTCCGGACAACCGCAGAGATTCAACATGTATTTTGTGTTGCGAGCGGACCATGCCGCAGTGGTGTTACCACCTGCGCAGGTCACACCCACCAGCTCAATCTCGCCTGCGGTATGCAACCCCGCGAGGTAGACGAGAGCAAGACTGTCATCGATACCCGTGTCAACGTCGGCAAGCACTTTCAAACGCGTCATAAGGTCAAGTGTGACACGAAACACGCTCGGCTCGCAGAGCTAAACCCGGGCAAAACAGGAATACAGACAAGTTTTCGCGGGTGCTAGCCGGATTTACTAGTTCGTCGCCATCCCTGCATCACCCACCGGAGCGGACTCCGGCAGCGGCATAGCCAGCTCGGTCAAGACCTCGCGCAGACGCGTCGGGTAGTCGGTAATGATGCCATCGACACCAGCGGCAATCTGCTCGCGCATGGTCTCCTTTTCATTCACCGTCCACGGCACCACCTTCATGCCAGCCTCGTGCGCGCGGGAAATCAGCTCCGGCGTGGCGACCGGGTGGTAGTCAGAATCCGACGGTGTCTTGCCGTAAGGAATGCTGTGCGTCGGTGAGAGCACCTGCACGCCGAGCTGCTTGGCGGCCTCGATAATGTCGCCATCGACCTCGTCGTAATTGACATCGCCGATCCAAGGAGAATCCTTCTTCCAGGTGGTCTCGTCCCACAGCATGACCAGTGGAATCTCCGGGTTCCGTTCCGCGACCAGCGGCAGCGAGCGCCAATCGAAGGACTGAATCATCACTCGATCAGCCACACCCGCGCGGTCAATCTCGTCGAGAATCACATCGACGAACTCCTGTGGTTCTGCCGAGTCAGCGCGCTTTTCGCCCTCAATCTTGGTCTCAATGTTGAAGTGGATGTCCTGGTTGTCCTTAGTTAGCTCGAACAGCTCCGGCAGGGTCATCATCCTGTTGCCCTTGATTGGCTCCGCATCCGGGAAGTCCTCGAGCTTCTTGTCGCAGACCAGGGTTTGTACCTGCTCATAAGTGAGGTCATGCACGAGCTTGCCGACGTACGGGTACTGCGGATCCCCCTCCGTCACTGGCTCGGTGTCCGAGCACTTATCGTCTTGGATCTCCGGATCGTGCCAGACCATAGGCACGCCATCCTTCGTCAGAACGATGTCCAGCTCCAACGTCGTAACGCCCAGCTCCAGCGAGTTGGCCATCGCCTGCTTGGACTCCTCCGTCCACTCACCGCGACCACCACGGTGCGACTGCAGATCAAAACCCTCCGGCAACTTAGCCATCGCAGCCGGCCGCACATTCGCGGACGCATTCAGCTCAGCGACCTGCTGCTTTTCAAAGGTCTTCTCTTCGCTCGCCGTAGTGCTAACCGCGCTTGTACTGCTTGACGACGACACCGCGTCGTTGTCCGCATCATTGCTGCAGGCTGCAATAGGAGAAATAGCAAACGCACCCATAGCAATGGCCGCAATTGCGCGGCGTGTGCCGTGAGCACGTGAGTTCTGTGGCTGCTCTCTCTGCTCGGTCCGTTCGTCAAGGATGGAGTCAGATGAGTTGTGAGAAGACATGGCCGGTGATTTTCCTCTTTGGGCTTAGTATTAGCGACTTATGTTAGCGACTTCATAGCGACGGCATAGTACCGACAACAAAGTGTTGACAAACTACCGTCGGAGATTTTACGGAACACAGAAATCTACGTGAAATCTGTGTGTTGCGCCACTACTTTAAAACGGCTTGCCAGCACTCGCATCTGGAGAGAGCACGGGTTAGAGATTAATTTCCCTCTGCCTTTGGAATCTCACCTTCTTGAGCAACTTCTACCCCATCCCAGGAGTACGTAACGGGAGCGTTGTACTGGTCTTTAAAGGCGAAGGCACCGCCGTCTTCAATCATTTTATTGACATCGAAGAAATTGACGGTCACAGTTTTGCCATCGCCTTCGACCGAGTTGATTGTCTGCGGCCCACCGGCGGTACCCACGTACTCGCCCTTATGAAACAGCAGCACTGCACCAGAGGTAGTTGAGTGGGTAATTTCATTCTGTACTGCTGAGGCAAAGGTCAACTCGCTGGTGGTATCCCAGTTCGTATTGTCCGTGACTGTCCAACCGCTGCCATTGCCACCTTCCATTGAGTTCAGGTCGGCAACCGCTTCTTCGAAAGACTCTTCCTGGATTGGCGCAGAAGAACCCCCATCGGTGTCGTTATCATCGACATCCGGATTGGGGGTATCTGCACTTTCACTGTCATCCTCGACAGTGGTGGTCGTAGTGATGGTGGTCGTTTCTTCATCTACCTGAGGAGCAGAGGTCGGTGCTGCAGTCTCATCAGTGGAGCAACCGGACAAAGCCACTACACCTGCGACCGCCGCGCTAACCAGCATCGACCCGCGACGAACTGAACGACCACTCATGGCTGGAACCTCTTCTGTTCTCTCAAGTTTTCTCAAGCACCTAGCTACGGCGGAGCATTACTTTTCTCATGTCCGACTCTGAATTGAGTTTACTTGGAAAAATTCAAGAGTCCCCGAGAGTGCCCAAGAATTCTCGAAAGCTCTCGAGAGTTCTCGGGAGCCGTTAGGAAGCGGGCTTCGCGCCGCCGGGAATCTTCCCCTCGTGGACGACGTGATCGCCGTTCCAGAAGAAGTGAACATTAGAGGTGAACTCCGCCGCATCAGCGTTCGGCGCACCTGCGGCCTCCTGGGCCTCCCAGTCGTGGTAGATGACTGAAATGTTCTTACCATCAGGGGTCGGCGTCACCTTGTTGATGTGCTGAGGCCGGTCAGAGTCCGTACCAATGAACTCACCCTTGTGGAACATCAACAACACAGTGGAGGACTGAGCGTTGCCCTGCTTGGCCTGATCTGCGAGAGCAAAGCTCAAATCGCTACACGGGCTGAAGTTGGAGGTGCCAGTGTACTTCCACCCATCATGGTTGTTCGGACGCTCCCTGTTGACCTTATCCAGGGCCACCTGGATTTCAGGTGCAGCCGGGTTCGGGGTACAGCTATCCGCCTGCGCCGGAGCTGGAGCCGGTGCTGGTGCCGGAGCCGGTTTCGCCTGAGCCGCAGGAGCTGCAACTGCTCCACCTACTGCGGAGAAAACCATCGCGCCGGAAAGCACGGCGGAACTTGCCAGTCGTTGTACTCGGTGTCCTGTGTTTTGCATGAAAACCACACGCCTTCTGTCGTTTGGACTTCTGTCGTTGGACCACGCGGTGAGGCCTACGATACAAAAATGACTCTGAGATGCCAGGGTCAACTGACAATTCCCAGAGCCTTCTCGTGGTTAGCAAATGTTCTTTTTTACAGCAGCCAGCAGTTTCGGCACCGAAGATTTTTTATCTAACAGTTCGATAAAGCCGGGTCGAAAGCGGGACTATTTTCCGGTTAGTTCGCCACTGCCTCCAGATTAAGTGTCCAGCGCTAGTTGTCCAGCACGTCGTGAACAACGATGGTCTGGTCACGACCCGGGCCAACACCGATGTAAGAAATGCGAGCGCCGGAGAGCTCCTCCAGGCGGTTCAGGTAATCCTTGGCCTTGTCCGGCAGCTCATCGAAGGTGCGGCAGCCAGTGATGTCTTCGTCCCACGCAGGCATGGTCTCGTAAATCGGGACAGCGTGGTGGAACTCCGACTGGGTGAGTGGCATTTCGTCGTGGCGCACGCCATCAACGTCGTAAGCGACACAAATCGGAATCTCGCCGATACCGGTCAGGACGTCCAGCTTGGTGATGAACAGATCCGTGAAACCGTTGACGCGCGCGGCGTAGCGAGCCAGCACCGAGTCGTACCAACCACAGCGGCGCTTACGGCCGGTGTTGACCCCGACCTCACCGCCGGTGGTCTGCAGGTACTCGCCCCACTTGTCGAACAGCTCCGTCGGGAACGGGCCAGCACCGACGCGGGTGGTGTAGGCCTTCATGATGCCCAGCACCGAAGTGATCTTCGTCGGGCCGATACCGGTGCCCACGCAGGCACCACCAGCGGTTGGGTTCGAGGAGGTCACGAACGGGTAGGTGCCGTGGTCGACGTCGAGCATGGTGGCCTGGCCGCCCTCCATGAGGACGTGCTTGCCGGCATCCAAAGCCTGATTGAGCTCAAACTCCGAGTCGATAATCATCGGACGCAGGCGGTCGGCGAAGCCCATGAAGTAATCAAAGACCTCATCCGGATCGATGGCGCGACGGTTGTACAGCTTGACCAGAATCTGGTTCTTCTGAGCCAGCGAAGACTCAATCTTCTGGCGCAGAATCGACTCATCCAGAATGTCCTGGACACGCAAGCCCGTACGGCCGACCTTGTCGGCGTACGTCGGGCCAATACCGCGGCCAGTGGTGCCGATAGCGCGCTTACCCAGGAAACGCTCGGTCACCCGGTCCAGCGTCTGGTGGTACGGAGCAACCATGTGGGCATTGCCGGAAACGCGCAGGCGGGAGGCCTTTGCACCGCGAGCTTCAAGGCCATCAATCTCGTCGAAAAGCGCCTCGAGGTTGACCACACAGCCATTACCGATAATCGGCACAGCGTTTTCCGACAGCACACCCGCCGGAAGCAGCTTCAGCTCGTACTTCTCACCGCCGACGACAACGGTGTGGCCGGCGTTATTGCCACCGTTGGGCTTGACGACGTAGTCAACGCGGCCACCGAGAATATCGGTTGCCTTGCCCTTGCCCTCGTCGCCCCACTGGGCACCGACGATAATGATTGCGGCCATAGTCCTACTTCAACTCCTGGGATTGCAGACGACGCATTAGAGTGTAGTCCTATGCGTATTGTTGTGCTGCAGTGTGGCCCCGATGTACCCGCGTTTTCCCAATTGCTCCGCCAATCATGGTCTATATCAGCACCGTCCGCACCATCAGCACCAGCTACTCCGGCACTACCCGCCTATGCGCTTCACGACGTCGCGATGATCCCCGCCCGCAAGGAGCTGGCTTTCATCGACGACCTGGCCAAGGACGTACTGCCTATCGATACAGCACCGACTCCGGAGGAAATCTCCAAGCAGAAAAAGGTCGACCACTTAGGCGCTCCGCAACCCGCTCCGCAAAAGCCGAGCGAGCCGTTGCGAATTGTGGTCGTTGGCACCGACGCGGCACTGGCTGCCGTGGCAACCTACCTGATGCGCAAGAACCTCCTGTGGATTGAACTGGCACATGTCCCCACCGCCCCCTCGACCGCGGCCAAAAACTGGGGCATCGAAGGAGGAGAAGGACTCGATGCGACGGCCGCGCTCACACGCCCGACGATGCCAGTGCCACTGATCCGCGATGACACCGGGCACGCAATTGTTGGTTACGCCCTACTGACAGAGCCAGGAATTACCGGAGTGTCCTCGGAAAACGGGTTTACTGGCGAGGTCTATGTCGACGAGCATCAGATGTTCTCCGGCACATCCACCGGCCTGCAGATTCGCCCTACCCCCGACGCCCCGGGCATCGTTGCGGCCGAAGTGCCAGCGCCGGACGCGGAAGTCGGTAACGAGGATGGAGGCAACAAAGGCCTGCTGAGCCGACTCGGATTGGGTCGCGGTGGCCGTCGTAAAGCGAAAGAAGCCCCGTCCCGCGAGCTGCACCGCCCGATGACGGGTCGGGCAGTTCAGGTTGGTGGCCTGAGCTTCCGTTACGTACGCGATGGCGTAGAGTCGCGAAAGCCTCGCGAGAAAACAACTCTGTACCGACACCTCCGCGATTTGCAGATTGTGCACTAACTGCGTCGGGGGGTGTCCCTATGTTTTTGTCAAGTGTCAGG
>NZ_KV798491.1:0-63544 GCF_001809695.1 Corynebacterium sp. HMSC063A05
CCCGGAAAAGACACACTTTTCTTTACTTAACCCGCTACTTAACCCGAATCCGCGGCATTCCCAGAACGCAAAAAATCCCCCGGTCTTACGACCGGGGGATTTTGTTCCTTGTGGAGCTTAGGGGAATCGAACCCCTGACCTCCTGCTTGCAAAGCAGGTGCTCTACCAATTGAGCTAAAGCCCCGTACACCGAGCAATTATACCTTGTTCGGCAGTGGGCCTAGGAGGACTTGAACCTCCGACCCCTTCGTTATCAGCGAAGTGCTCTAACCGCCTGAGCTATAGGCCCCGTGGAACGAGATATAACTTAACCCGTAACCATCACACTTCACAAATCGCCTGTTCAGAGGCCTAAATATTGAGTTAAAAAGCAGTCATTAAGTAGTCATTATGGCTACTTCATAACCAGGTCACTGAAAATACCTCTCAACCAACGCGGCCCCGGAGCCACCGAACGGGGGTGACACCGGGGCCAGCGGGAGACTAGGCAGCCTAGCTGTCGTCGGCAAGCGAAATCTTGAGACCTCCGACGAGACCGCCGCACGCGTTGTAGATAACCGCGCCGAGGGCCATGAGCCCAATCGACAGCACCCACCACAGCGCTCCCACAGCGGCCGCCAGACCAAGGACGAGACCCGCGCTGATGGAATCCTCCCCGCCGACCATTTCACTGATCGGAGCGAGCAATCCCATCCCGGAGAGCAAGAGGTAGAGCAGGCCAACCGCGGCAAGCCAGACGAGGAAGCCAATAAAACCAGTGGCCGCCGTAATGCGCATGGCGGACCAGGGGCTCACCTTGTCGACTACCAAGTTAGTTTCGGCCATGCGCTTACTCCTTCTCCGCCTCCGAGTCACCGGACTCGGCAGCACCGGTGCTCTTGGTGGCGCCGGTGCGCTTCGGGACTACGTCCAGCGTTCCGGCCTCTGAGACCTTGGAAGCGGTCTCCTCGCCCTCATCCTCGACGTTGCGGTCAATAGCCAGCAGTTCCACGCCGTCAGCGAGGTTGACCAGGCGCACGCCCTTGGTGGCACGCGAGGTGGCGCGAATCTCGTTGACGTTGGTGCGGATGATATCGCCGGCGGAGGTGACAGCGAAGATTTCGTCGTCGTTGTCGACCACCAGGGCGCCCATCAACGGTCCACGCTTCGGGTCGTACTTGAGCGTCAGCACGCCCATACCACCGCGGTTCTGCGGGGTGTACTCGCTGAGCTTGGTCTTCTTGCCGAAGCCGCCAGTCGTGGCGACCAGCAGATTGTGATCTTCCTCGACCACGACCATGCTGAGCAGCTTGTCGTCGCCCTTGAAGCGCATACCCTGAACACCAGCAGTGGCGCGCCCCATCGGGCGCAGTGCGTCGTCGGAGGCAGTGAAGCGAATGGCCTGGCCGCGCTCGGAGACGAGCAGCAGGTCATCGTCCGAAGAGCACAGACGAGCACCGATGAGGGAGTCGCCTTCGCGCAGGTTGATGGCAATTAGGCCAGCGGAACGAGCGGACTCGTAGTCCTCCAGGCGAGACTTCTTGACCTTGCCCTCGCTGGTGGCCAGCACCAGGTACGGGCTGTCCTGGTAGCTCTGAATCTGCAGCACCTCGGCGATACGCTCCTCCGGCTGGAACTCCAGCAGATTGGCGACATGCTGGCCGCGGGCAGCGCGAGTGGCCTCCGGCAGTTCGTAGGCCTTGAGGCGGTAGACGCGCCCCTTGTTGGTGAAGAACAGAATCCAGTCGTGCGTGGAGCAGACGAAGAAGTGGCGGACAATGTCGTCCTGCTTCAGATCCGCGCCGCGAACGCCCTTGCCACCACGGCGCTGGGCCTTGTAGGCATCGACCTTGGTGCGCTTGGCGTAGCCCGTGGAGGTAATGGTCACAACCACGTTTTCGCGGGCGATGAGGTCCTCTTCGGTGACGTCGCCCTCGGCGGCCACGATCTGGGTACGACGGTCATCGCCGTACTTCTCCACTACCTCGGTCAGCTCTTCCTTGACAATGGCGCGCTGGCGCTCCGGGTTGGCCAGGATGTCCTTCAGGTCGGCAATCTCGAGCTCGATCTCAGCCAACTCGTCAATAATCTTCTGGCGCTCCAGGGCAGCCAGGCGACGCAGCTGCATCGCCAGGATGGCGTCAGCCTGAATCTCGTCGATGTCGAGCAGACCCATCAAGCCCGTGCGCGCGGTATCGACCGTGGCAGACCGGCGAATCAGGGCGATGACCTCGTCCAACATATCCAGGGCCTTGACCAGACCACGCAGGATATGGGCACGCTTTTCCTTCTCGTCCAGGCGGAACTGGGTCCGTCGGACAATGACCTCAATCTGGTGGGCGACGTACAGCGTCACCATCTGGTCAATACGCAGCGTGCGTGGCACACCGTCGACGATGGCGAGCATGTTCGCACCGAAGCTGGTCTGCAGCTGGGAGTGCTTGTACAGGTTGTTCAGCACCACACGCGGCACGGCGTCGCGCTTGAGCTTGACGACGATGCGCATGCCCCACTTCAGATCGGATTCGTCATCAATGGAGGCAATGCCCTGCAGACGCCCGTCCTTGACCTGATCTGCGATGTTGGCAATCATGCGGTCCGGGTTGACCTGGTACGGCAGCTCAGTGATGACAATCGACTGACGAGTGCCCTCCTGCTCAATCGAGGTCACACCGCGCATGCGGATCGAACCGCGACCGGTGGTGTAGGCCTCCTTGATGCCCTTGTCGCCGACAATCTGGGCGGCAGTTGGGAAATCCGGACCCTTGATGCGCTCCATGACCGCATCCAGCGTGGTCTTTTCATCCGCCTCCGGGTTGTCCAGGCACCAGTTAATGGCATCCGCGACCTCACGAAGGTTGTGCGGTGGGATGTTGGTAGCCATACCGACGGCAATACCGCCGGAACCGTTCATCAACAGCTGCGGGACACGCGACGGCAGAATAACCGGCTCTGTCGTACGACCATCGTAGTTCGGCTGGAAATCGACAGTGTTTTCGCGAATGTCGCGCACCATTTCCATGGCCAACGGCGTCAGACGGGCCTCGGTGTAACGCATAGCTGCGGGGCCGTCGTCACCGCGGGAGCCGAAGTTACCCTGACCGTCGACAAGCGGATAGCGCATGGACCACGGCTGCGCCATGCGCACCATGGTGTCGTAAATAGCGCTGTCACCGTGCGGGTGGTAGTTACCCATCGTGTCCGAAACCGGCTTAGCGGACTTCACATAACCGCGCTCCGGGCGGTAGCCGTTGTCGAACATGGCGTAGAGAATGCGGCGGTGCACCGGCTTGAGACCATCACGAATCTCCGGCAGCGCACGGCCCACAATCACGCTCATGGCGTAGTCGATATAGCTCGACTGCATCTCTTCATTGATGTCGATCGGGCGAACCTGGTGGCCCAATACTCCACTTCCGAAGGATGAGCCGTCGTTGTTGTTATCGTCGCTCAATGACTGCTTCCTTTACTTAAAAGAGGTTCGCATCCATTCTACAGGGCTTTAGAACCCGCTTTACGACGCCGTGCGCAACTTTTCGATACCATTGTGGTATCAAATACTTGGTTTTCAAGCCTGATAGCGGAAACAAACCAGCGCAGTTAGGAAGCGCGGCTAGGTAGCAAGGAGCAAGTGCACGATGGCGATGACCTTAAGGCTCACGAAAGAACAGGACACCGCCCTGGCGCTGCTGGCGCAAATGGAGGGCGTATCCAAACACGAGGCCGTCATTCGCGCCATTGAATCCGCCGCCGCGAGAGCCCTTCAACAAGGCCAGGCCAGGGAAATCACCGCAAGTGTGATTGATACCGACATGGCGCTGCTGCGAAAGTTGAGCTCCCCGAGCCCCCGGGGAGCAGAGGAATGAGTGCGCCCCAAGTTCAGCCTCTCAGCGAGGCCGCAATCCTGGCGGCTACCGACGAACTGGTGGCCAAAGTGCCGGAATTGGCTGACGCTACGCTTGTGCGACCATGGGCAATCAGCGCCATTGCTGCCGCCAGCTCAGGTGTCATTGCTGGTCACCGCAGCTTTCCCACGGTTTCTGCGGCTGCACAAGCGGTCGCTTACGCAACGTTTCACGTGAAACCACTGAGTTTTGGAAACACCGCGCTGGGCGCACTACTTGCGCACATACTCCTCACCACTAATGGCGAAGAAGTGTCATTCACAGAGACATGGAAACTGGTCAAAAGCGGCATTTAGCCAAAGACGCGGCCTAGTCGATTTTCCGGGTGAACGGGCTCGTCGGAATGCGATTACCGGACTCCAGTCGACCCGTGTAATACGCCGTGGCCTCACCTTCAGTCAGCTCGACCTCGTACCAGCCATCACGGACATAATCAGCCGTTCGGTCCTGCCCGCCGACGAGAACACGTCCCGACACGTGCTCCAAAGTGACCTCCGGCAACTCCTTCGCCGTCTTGCTGAACACACGCAGGAAGCGGTCCGGGCCGCACACGGTAAGTTCGCGGTCTAGAAGTCCAATTCGCAGCTCTAATGTGCCGAGCACGGTGTGGTGCTCTACCTTGTTACCACTGTAAACAGCGAAAACAGCTTCACGGGAACCGTCGTTGACCAGCACAAGGTTGCCGTCTTTAAGGTAGGCGTGAAGCCGGTACGGTGTTGGCAGCGCGGTCGCCTGCTCGGACTCCTGCACTGGATAGTCACCGGCCGGCTCCGCCTCCCAGCGCTTCACAAACTCCGGTGCTGGCCCCGGCTGCTCTGGAAGCTGCATTCCCGCCGATGCCGAGAAGTCCAGCGTGGATACCAAATCACCACAGACTCGACGACGCCAATCAGTGATGTTTCCACAGTTCACGCCAGTGACCTGCTCCAGAAAGCGAATCACCGAAGTGTGATCGAAGACCTCCGAAGAAACCAGACCACCCACCGACCATGGTGAAATGACAGTCATCGGGACGCGGAAACCGAGCCCCTTCGGCTTGCCCAGGTACCACTCCCCCGGCTCATTCTTCGGCGGCAGCGGCGGCACCACATGGTCGAAGTAACCATCAAACTCGTCAAAGTTAATCAGGAAAACTGTCTTGGCCCACACTTCCGGATTGGAGGCCAACGCATCCAACAGACGATAGGTGATATTCGCCGACTGAATTGGCGAGGACGCTCCCGGGTGCTCACTTTCCGCAGCCGAGGGCACAATCCAGGACACCTTTGGCAGCTGCCCGGATTCAACATCTCGTCGGAAAGCGTCGGCTAGCGTGCCCGGCTGGCGGCGGTGCAGCGCGCGATCATAGAGATCCCGTTCCGCGTCAGGCAGCTTCTCCACAGCGGCATTCAGGCGATCGACCATCTCCTGTTGCTCTGTAGTTGGCGGCGTGCCATCGCCCAGTTCCAGCAGTTTCTCGTGGAAACCCGTCATGTCGAGACCAGGCAGCCCGGCCTCACGGATGACCTTGCGGCCAATATTTCGAAACGCGGCGAAGAAATCCAAATTGTTGTCCGTGTAGTTATCCCACTCCTGGTAGACGCGCCACGGCACCCCTGCCTCCGTGAGCTCCTCGGCATAAGTGCGCCACTTATACCCCGGGTGCGTCGGCTCGTACGCCGCATTGCCAACCGCTCCAGTCCCCCACGGTTCCTTTCGGGTGTCACCCGAAAACAGGTAGTTGCGGTTCGGGCTTGTCGACGTAGGCATCGAGGAAAAGTAACCATCGCAGATGGTGAACGTCTCTGCGAGAGCGAATTGGAACGCAATGTCCTGGCGGTCATAGCAGGCCATCGTGCCCTTACCCTTGGCCTCGATCCAGCCGTTACAGCGGCCGCCGTTTAGTGCAACCTGCCCGTCTTCCCAACCGTGCGGCAGACTTGCGATGTACTCCACCGAGAGATCACCGCGGTTAGCGGCGTTGCGGATTAGATATGGACTGACCCCACTCTGGTTGAAGACACCCGGTAAAGCGGAGTTGTCGTTGTACCCTCGCACACCTCGGAGCGTGCCGAAGTAGTGATCAAAAGAGCGGTTTTCCTGCATCAACACGACTACGTGCTCAATTTGATCAAGAGAGCCAGCCGGTCGGGGCTGCGCGAGCGCGTGGCGCAGTGATGGTGGCAGCAGCGTGCTCGCAGCGGTGACGGCACCGACTCCTGCGGCGGTCTGCAGGAAGTGCCGACGGGAAAATTCAGATATTTTTTTAGGTGATGTTGCCATAAGTATCTACGTTAAGAAGCGCAGATTACAGGTTGGAAAATTGCGGTTTAATTTTCCTCAATGAACCGCTCGAAGCGGTCAACCACAGCCTGCGGCTCACGCGCCCATCGGTTATGTCCCAGGCGCTGCTCAATGAACTCGTACTTCGCCGAGTTCGGCAACATCCGCGCCAATGCCTGCGCCGATGCCGCCGGGCAGTCACGGTCACCGCCACAGTTCAGCAGCAGCGCCGGGGTGGTCACCTTAGGCATCTCAGCGGCATAGTCGATGTCCGCACCGCGCGGTCGCAGGAGACCCGTGCGCGAGAACCGCGCCCACTCCACCACATGATTACGAGCCTGGCGGCCATAGCCGGCCACATCAAACCTGCCCGCTGGCCAATAGCCCAGGATCTGGGACACGACCTGCATAAACGGTGCGCCGTAACGGAGTCGCTTGTACTCCTTGCCAGTAAAACACTCGTAGTGCGGAGTACCGGAACCAACCATCACAACACCGGCCACGTCCGCTTCCGGTCGGGACAGATATAGCGAGGCAATCTGACCGCCCATGGAATGACACAGTAAATAAACGGGTAGCTTCTCCCCTGTGGCCTCCCCCACCGCGAGTTGGTCAAACTCTTTACGCGCACGCGCCACGGCCAACGGGTAATCCACCGAGGCAAGATCCTGGTAGCCCCAGTTGTGGCCACGGGTGGCCACCGCAGTCTGGTTACCCTGGCCGCGCAGCTCCGAGGTCAGGACGCAAAAACCTCGGCGCTGCAACTCTTGGGCAATCGGCCGGTAATAGCGAGCCCCCATGCCAAAGCCCGGCCAAATAACGACAATGCCCCGAGGCGTACCTTCGGGAGTCCGAAGCGCCATCGGGGTCACGGAGCCATCGGGCAATGTCTCCTGCACAATACGTGGCTCGACTGGCGGTTCCCCGTTGACCATGCTTCCTCGAGTATCTTCCATTTCATAAACATTAATGGCTGAACTGAGGTTTTGTCAGGGGAACCGACAAGCCGATAACCAGACTAGGTATCGGCTTAGACGTCGAGGAAGCGAACGTCCTTCGCATTACGGGTAATAAACGAACGTCGTGAAGCAACGTCATCGCCCATCAGAATGGTGAACAGTTCATCGGCCTTCTGTGCGTCCTCGAGGGCGACCTTACGCAGCACGCGGTGATCCGGATCCATGGTGGTATCCCACAGCTCGGCGGCGTTCATCTCACCGAGACCCTTGTAGCGCTGGACACCATCGTCCTTGTTGATCTTGCGGTTGGCGGCCAGCCCCTCTTCCAGCAGCTGATCGCGCTCAGCATCTGAGTAGGCGTAGCCCGGCTCGCCCTTGGCCCACTTGAGCTTGTACAGCGGTGGCTGAGCGAGGTAGACGTGCCCTTCATCAATCAGCGGACGCATCAGGCGGAACAGCAGCGTCAGTAGCAGCGTGGCAATGTGCTGACCATCGACGTCGGCATCGGCCATCAGCACAATCTTGTGGTAGCGCAGCTTTTCGATATCGAACTCGTCGTGAATACCGGTGCCCAGCGCCGTAATAATGGCCTGGACCTCGTTGTTCTTCAGCGTCTTATCCAGGCGCGCCTTCTCGACGTTCAAAATCTTACCGCGCAGCGGCAAAATGGCCTGGAACAGCGAGTTTCGGCCTGCCTTTGCAGAACCACCTGCGGAGTCACCCTCCACGATGAACAGCTCGGACTGCTTCGGGTCCTTCGAACGGCAGTCCGCCAACTTACCCGGAAGACCGCCAAGATCGGTCGCGGACTTACGACGCACCAGGTCGCGGGCCTTACGAGCCGCCTGACGGGCATGCGCCGAAGCAATGGCCTTGTTAACAATGGCCTTAGCCTCAGCCGGATTGGCCTCCAGCCAGTGACCGATGTGCTCATTGGTCATGCGCTGGACGAAAGAACGCACCTCGGTATTACCCAGCTTCGTCTTTGTCTGGCCCTCGAACTGTGGATCGGCGACCTTCACCGAAATCACGGCAGCGAGACCTTCACGGCAGTCCTCGCCGGAGAGGTTGTTTTCCTTCTCCTTCAACAGTCGGTGCTCACGCGCATATCGGTTCATCAGCGATGTCAACGCAGAACGGAAGCCCTCTTCGTGGGTGCCACCCTCAATGGTGTTAATGGTGTTGGCGAAGGTGTGCACCGACTCGGAGTAGCCCGAGTTCCACTGCATGGCAATCTCGACCTCGTGGCCATCACCTGCAGCATCGAAGGAAATGATGGTCGGGTGGATGATGTTCTTCGACTTGTTCAAAGTCTCGACATAATCCCGCAGACCATTCGGGTAGTGGAAGACCTTGCGGCGCTCCTTCGGCTTGATGGTCTTCTCTGCCTGCTCCTTCTGCTCTTCAGCCGCATCCTTGGCGATCTCAGCGGATTCGGTCTCCGCCTGCTCCGCCAGAGCCTCAGCCTCGAGCTCCTCCTCGGAGACACGCTTGTCCACCAACGTGATGGTCAGACCCTTGTTCAAAAACGCCATCTCGCGCAGGCGGCGAGAAATGGTGTCGAACTTGAAATCGGTGGTCTCAAAAATCTCCGGGTCCGGCCAGAAACGCTGCGTGGTACCCGAACCACGAGTCTTTTTACCGCGGACAATTTCTTCCGGAACTGCCTGGTCGAAGTTCTGGTACCAGGTGTAGCCATCGCGGATGACCTCGGTTTCCATACGCGTCGACAGCGCGTTAACCACCGAAATACCCACACCGTGCAGACCACCGGAAACAGCGTAGGACTCGGAGTCAAACTTGCCGCCGGCGTGCAGCTGAGTCATAACCACCTGCACCGTCGGCATGCCCGACGGGTGCATTTCGACAGGAATACCACGGCCGTTATCGCGGACCTGAACGCCGCCGTCTTCCAGCAGAGTGACCTCAACATCGGTGGCATAACCCGCCATCGCCTCGTCGACGGAGTTGTCTACAACCTCCCACACCAGGTGGTGCAAGCCACGCTCACCAGTCGAGCCAATGTACATACCCGGCCGCTTACGCACGGCCTCGAGGCCCTCGAGGATGGTAATCGATGAGGCGTCATATTGATGTTCGGTAGCAGCCACGATTCGGCGCGTCTCCTATTCTTGGTTCTCTCCCCGCGCAACATTCGTCAGCGCGCGAAAAATAGGCCGGCGGTCAAGCGCTATCGGCGCCAGCCAGAACTACATAGGACTACTAGATAGGTCTGGCTAGTTTGGATGCCGATAACGTCTCAAGAACCGCCTGCCGGTATTCTCCTGCCCATCTTACCCCAACGTAGTCCCCTACTGTGGATATAGCCGATGCGCTCAAAGGACCAAATTTCGCAGTTTTACGCATACCGATGCCTATTCGTAGACCGTTTACCGACCTTTACCCGTAAGTATCACGCGGTCCTCGGCCCTCGATGTGCAATTTGCCCTTGCGCCAATTCGGCGCTTTCGGCCCCAGCACCTTAATTTCTTCAACCACCCCATCCCCGACGCGTTCCGCGATGGACTTCAAAACCTGTCGCTGTGCTAGCCGCAGCTGTGTTGCCCATGCTGTCGATTGGCACTCGACCACCAAAGTGCCGTCCTTGAACTCCTTGACCTCGGAGTGTTCCGCGACAACTTTGCCGACCATCGAATCCCACTCCGTCATGATCACACCGTGGGCAATATGGATCTGCCAACCGCGATCAACTACTGCCTTATTCAGCACCGCACCAATCGGCGCAGGTCGACGGTCATATTTCCGGTACAGCCGAATCCCCGCCTCCTTCAACAGGCTCGGCGAAATTACCGTACCGGCACGATCTCGCACCACTGCTTGCGCTGCCCGCTGCTTATCGACGTCCGCAACAATCCCCTTCGCGGCCTTCACAGGCACACGGCTATCGAGGCCAGACCACGAGCCCTTCTTCTTCGGTGGCCGCTGGAGATTCGGTAACTTGTGACCGCCCTCTTTAGCGGCATCGCGCATGCGGAAGAAAGCGTCGCTGATCAGGTCGTTTTCCTCTTCCGGTGAGTTATCCGACTCCATGTTCTCGACCATACCCGTCACTCTTCCGCGACTGGTTTTTCATCCAGAAGCGAGATTCGCCCCTGCTCAGTCTGTGCCACCGTCACCGTGTGATGAGTCACCGAAGAATCCTCGACCAATGCCTGAGGTAACTCCTCTCCCACCGCCGAGGTGATTAACACCTGCTCAGCCTGCTGCGCGATTTCCATGAGAGCTTCCCGACGATGCCGGTCAAGCTCCGCAAACACGTCGTCAAGCACCAAAACCGGGTCGGGACCATCGGCACGGAGCAAAAAGTACGCGCCGAGACGTAGCGCGAGTGCAAAAGACCAGGTCTCGCCGTGGCTAGCAAAGCCCTTGGCGGGGTCATTGCCGAGAATGAGGTCGAGATCATCGCGATGCGGACCAACGAGACAGGAACCGCGCTCAATCTCCGCGGTGCGGCGCTCCGCCATCTTCGTCAGCAGCAATGCCTCCAGCAGCTCCGGTTCGCTGGACAATGGCCCGCCATCCAGGCTGTCGACCTTCGGCGCATAGGCAATCGTGGCTGGGCGCGAGTGCGGGGCAAGCGTGGCATAGGCCTCGCTGACATGTTCGGAAAGCTCGGCAATCAAATCCATGCGCGCAGCCATTAACGCCGCTCCCACCTGCGCCAATTGCGCATCCCAGGTATCCAGCGTGCTCAGTGCGGCCTGCCCCTCCGAAGAAGAATAGCCACGGCGCAGCGTCGAGCCCGCCGACTTCAGCAGCGCATTCTTCTGACGCAAAATCTTGTCATATTGAATGCGGATACCGGCGGACAGTGGCCGTCGTAAAGCGAGCAAATCGTCGATGTAGCGGCGGCGGGAAGCGGGCTCGCCCTTAACCAGCGTGAGATCCTCGGGCGAGAAAAAGACCGACTTGACGATCCCCAGCAGCTCCCGCGGGGACTTCAGCCTCGTGCGATTAATCTGCGCCTGATTCGCGCGATGCGGATTAATGAGCAGATGCGCAGTCAGCTCGCGGCCATCATTGACCGCCGTCGCCGAAATGCGTGCCGACGGGGTCCCCGAACGAACCAGCGGAGCATCCATAGAAACTCGATGCGAACCGAGCGTGGAGAGATACCCAACGGCCTCGACGATATTGGTCTTGCCGTAGCCATTTTGACCGGTAAATACGGTAATTCCAGGCGTGAACTCGACTTCCAACCCCGGCCAGGAGCGGAAGTCCCGCAAGGACAAATACCGAATGTGCATAGCCGCAGACTAGCCCGGCAGGCGCACAGGCATCAGCAGGTAAGTGAAGTCGGTCTCCGGCGTTGGGTAGAAGCCGTCCTCACCGAGCTCCGGAATGGCTTCCGGCTCCGGAATGAGAATCGCAGGACGCGACGGCTGCGTAAAGCCCAGCAAAACACGATGGGAGCGAACAGCGCTGAGCCCCTCGAGCAGGTACTGCGGGTTGAAGGCAATCAGAAGTGGTTCACCATAGAAGTTGCAGGCCACAGTCTCTTCTGCGTGACCAACCTCGTCTCCATGAGCGGAAAGGACAACCTGACCGTCGGAGAAGTCCATGCGAATCTGCGCACCGTGATCCGCCATCAGAGACACACGACGGATAGCATCCTGCAGCTGGTCAACACGGGCAACAGCCATGGAGGAATGCTGCTTCGGCAGTAGCGGGCGGAACTTCGGGAACTCGGCGTCCAGCAGTCGCGTGGTAGTGCGACGAGGATCGGCGAGGATAGCCAGCAGGCCTTCGGAGCCGACCTCACGATCATCGGATCCGTCGCCGAATGCCAAGGTCACTGGCTCGCTAGAAGTGGTATCGAGAGTGCGGGCGGTCTCCGCGAAGGTCTTGGCCGGGATGAGCAGCTTGGTCTCACCCTCCGGAACCTGCTCCCACTCGAAACTGCGAACCGCCAGGCGGAAACGGTCGGTGGCAGCGAGAGTGACCTCGTTACCTTCGGTTTCCATCCGGATGCCGGTCAGCATCGGCAGCGACTCATCCTTGCCGGCAGCGACAGCGACCTGACCAATAGCCTCGGCCAGCAGAGCGGCATCGACAGTGCCGGTAGCAGCCGGAGCTTCCGGTAGCTGCGGGTAATCCTCCAAGGTCAGACTTGGCAGCTCGAAGCGGGAAGAACCACAGCGAACGATGACCTTCGTGCCATCAAAGTGCATCTCTACCTGCTTATTCGGCAGCTTAGAAACAATGTCAGAAACCAACTTGCCATTGACGGCGAAGCGACCGGGCTCATCGACCTCTGCGCTAATACGAATCTGAGTGGAGACCTCGTAGTCATAGCCAGCGAGCTGCAGACCATTGTCATCCGCGAGAAAAATCATGCCACGCAGAATCGGCTGAGTCGGGCGTGCAGGCAGGTTACGAGCAACCCAGCTCACCGCACCCGCGAGATCGTCCTTAGCCGCGCGAATACGGACTTCGGTCTGCTCCATCGTTCCTCCACCGGTATTGGATGTCTGTTTTTAGCCGTTTATTAGCCGTCTTTTGTGTTGTCAGCGTGCTATGTCAGCACACATGACTGGAGTTACAAAGATTCCATCGTACAACTCTACTGCAGACTGCCAAAGACCTCACTGGGATTCTTGTAGTCCGTCTAGTGCTTAATCGTAGTTCTTACTCGTTCTTGGCATTTTTAAAGTTGTGCGCCAGAAGTTGCTTGCCCGGGGTTGTGCGCAGGCCCCCTTTTATCTAGAAGTTTCTAGAGATTTTTAAAGTCGGGAGTAGTAATAGGGGGTGTGCACATTGTGAAATTACATGATTCCCGCTGGTCTTCACTGGTTTCGCGCTGTGGATAACCAGTGCGCCTAACTGTGGATAACTTGGGGTGTCTGTGGATAGTGTTCGGGCTTCATCTTTCATCCACAAAATTTACGAGTTGTCCACAGCTCTGTGCACGGAAAAACCGCAGTTAATAACAAGAATTCCGCACGCCGAACCCAAGGTTTTTAAGCCGTTCCACGAGCTCGATCTCGAATGCGTGTGGTCAGGTCGTTGACCTGGTCCTTTGAGGGCTTCTTCTCCTGAATTTCCTTAACAATCTTGCGTTCAGCGTGCAAAACCGTCGAATGGTCACGATTTCCGAACTCCCGGCCAATCGACGGCAACGAAAGCTCGGTGAAGGACCTCGTCAGGTACATCGCAATCTGGCGTGCATGAGCGACCGGGCGAGTCTTACCCGGGCCCACTAAATCTGCAACCGTTAGGTCGAAGTACTCAGCCGTGGTGGAGATGATGATCTCCGGAGTAATCTGCACCTCGATTTCGTCGGCACCGAGGATCTCCTGTGCAAACTTCAAGGTCACAGGCTCATGAATCATGGATGCATGAGCGCTAATCTGCAGTAGACGCCCCTCGAGCTCACGAATAGAAGACGAGGTGTTCTCCGCGATGTACTGGAGTACATCATGCGGAACGACCAGATCAGATAGCTGTGCCTTCTTCGACAGAATTGCGATTCGCGTCTCCAAGTCCGGGTATTGCAGATCCGGATTGAGCCCCCACTGGAAGCGGGTACGAAGGCGATCCTCCAGAGTCTTAAGCTCCCGCGGTGGGCGGTCCGACGACAGCACAATCTGGTGATTGGACTGGTGCAGGGCATTAAACGTATGGAAGAACTCTTCCTGTGTACCTTCCTTGCCCTCCAAGAATTGGATGTCATCGATGATGAGCATGTCCAAATCGCGGTAGCGACGCTTGAAGGATTCTTGGGCGTCGTCACGCACGGAATTAATGAAGTCGTTGGTGAACTCTTCCGAGGAAACGTAACGAACCCGCAGGTTAGGGTACAAATGCTTGGCGTAGTGACCAATGCCGTGGAGCAGGTGCGTCTTGCCAAGACCCGAACCGCCGGAGATAAACAGCGGGTTGTAGGTGCGCCCCGGAGACTCCGCAACAGCGACGGCGGCTGCAGCGGCGAACTTATTCTGCGGACCAATAACGAAGGTCTCGAAGGTGTAGTTCGGGTTGAGGGTTGGCTCCTCGAAAGGCATGCTCATCTCGGTTGGAGTGCCGTGGCTCTCGGAGCGGAAAGGACTTGTGACCTGGCGCTGATCAGCAATAGTCATCGGATTCTCAGCAGATGAGTGCGAAAGCCCCTGCGCCATTGAATCCACGGCGTCCATCGATCGGTGCTGTGACTGGGCACTTTGCTGATTATGGACATTTGGCTGATGCGTCTGCGGCACTTGTGGCATCTGTGTCGATCCCTGGTGCTGCTCGTGGAGATTGAAGTCGTTCGTATCTGCACTGGGGAACGGGTAGTTACGGCCAGACTGCTGCTGGTGTTGCTGGTTTGGCTGTTGACGCTGAGCCTGCTGCGGACGCGAAGCTGCAGATGGGGTCTGTCTCGAGTGCTGTGCAGATGGTTGAGTGGCCTCTGCTGCCTGGCTATCTTCAGCGTCGTCAGCAGGATCAGCAACGGTGATGACCGTTTCCAACTCCTCGCCGGTCAGCGAAGCTAAGACGGCCTCGATAATGCCCTTGAGCTCTTCTTTTACCAGCGCCTGCACCACTGGCGATTGAGTGCTGAGCAGGAAAAAACCTGGAAAGTCACCAGTGTGCGTCACTGACCGCAGCAGTGCCTTGTGTGGCGAGCGTAGTGGTGCAATACCCAACTCCGGCGCACCTTCTGGTGAAGTCAGGATAGAAACGACCTGCTCCCAGAGTCCACCTGGCAATTCTGGTTGTTCGCTCACTGTGTGAATGTCCTTTTACATGTTTACGTTCATCAAATTTATCGAGGCGACCTGTTTTTGTGGAGTGTTTTCGGCATGGCGAGAGTGCCATATCTGCCCATTTGGGGGCTATTTCTTGTAATTCGCCCTGTGGGGTGTTTCTACACAAGGTGCTATACGCCCCGAGCAGGACTTCCACATGTTTGTCCACACCTGTGGATAAACATCGTCGCTAATTGACTAACAGTTTATCCACAGTTTGCCCACAATGAAAAATAGCCCCCTAGTCTGCGTTTACCTAGGTAAACACGTTATTTTCCCTGCTCGCTGTGATTCATGGTGTGGAAGTTATCCACAGCTGATTGGATAAACACCCTGTGGATTGCGGTGCATAGGTCAGTATTTCCACAGGTCAACATCGGTACCGTTGGAAAACTTGGAAAATGATTCTCCAGGTAAATCCGGCGTGTTGATTTGAATTTCTCGCTCGATTCGACGTAACCTATCTGGGTGTTTCATATCCATTGAGATATGAGTCCGAGCTCGTGCTTGGACCCGACAGAACGCTTGTAGCTTTCATTCTGTCGGTAAGTAATTTTTCCGTGCATCACGGGAATGCGTCAGACGCATCGCTGCCTCGCACTCAAAGCGAGAGGTTTACTGCGGTGTGTTCAGCGTGGACTCGTGGTCGTTTGAGTTTCAAGGAGTGTCAACCGTGTCGAAGCGGACGTTCCAGCCGAATAACCGCCGTCGTGCACGCGTGCACGGCTTCCGTACCCGTATGCGTACCCGTTCCGGTCGCGCTGTTGTGGCAGCACGCCGCAGCAAGGGCCGTGCCCGCCTGTCCGCTTAAGTAAGAGGACGCCGATTTCGGTGCTCCCTCAGAGCAATAAGCTGCGTTCTTCGCGTGACTTCACGGTCACCGTACGACGTGGACGCCGAATCGGACGCAAGACGTTGGTCTTGCATATTCGTGACACCGCCGCTTCTGGCGGTGGAGATAAGACCGATACGCAGATTGCCAGGTTTGGTGGTCCACGTGTCGGTCTTGTCGTATCTAAAGCTGTGGGCAACGCCGTGACTCGTCACGCTGTATCCCGCAAGCTCCGCCATGTTATGGCCGCGGCCGCGCAGGATCTCCCGTCCACTATGGACATTGTCGTTCGCGCGCTGCCCGCTTCTGCCACAGCCACCAGCCAGGAGCTGTCCCACGATGTGCAATCGGCACTCGCTACATACGAACGTCGGCGCTAATTCGCTTGACGACGGCCCCCTCGCCCAGGCCCCCGGTGCACGTGTGGCTGAGAGGGCGATTCTCTTCTACCGCCGTCGTATCTCTAATCTGAAGCCAACGAGCACATGTCGTTTTGAACCGACGTGCTCCGCATATGGTCTTGAGGCCGTGCGCCGCTTCGGAGCGATTCGTGGCCTGTGGCTGACTCTCCTGCGTATCTTCCGTTGCGCACCCTGGCATCCGGGCGGCTGGGATCCAGTTCCAGCTACATTCCCCGGCCTGGGTTCGTGGTTAAAGCGAATGCACAGGTAACCTCTAGTAATGCTTAGCCTTTGACCGGGCTTTGTAGACGAAGGCGCGAGTGCGCTGCCCCCTAAAGAACGGAGTGATCTTAGACCGTGCTCAATTTCGTGTATTGGCCGATTTCGGCCATCCTGTGGTTCTGGCATAAGGCCTCAGGTTTCCTATTCGATCCCTCCTCGGGTATCTCGTGGGTGCTGGCCATTATTTTGCTTGTGGTCACCATCCGTATCCTCCTGTTTAAGCCGATGCTGAACCAGCAGCGTTCTGCCATCAAGATGCAGCAGCTCGCTCCTGAGATGCAGGCGATCAAGGAGAAGTACAAGAATGATCAGCAGGCTCAGGCTCTTGCTATGCGCCAGCTACAGAAGGAAATGGGTGTCAACCCGCTCGGCGGCTGTCTGCCGATTCTGGTTCAGATGCCTGTGTTCATCGGTCTTTTCCACGTGCTGCGTTCGTTTAACCGAACAGGTACGTCGGGCAATGCGCTCGGCATGTCGGTGGAGCAGAACTGGAATACGCCTAACTACATCTTCGGTGTAGATGAGGTGCGGTCCTTCCTGCTGGCTCGTGTGCTCAATGCTCCACTGTCCAGTTCGGTTGGAATGGGTGAGGATCAATACGCAGCCTTTACCGTGCCTGGTACGCCTGCAGACTTCACCCGCATGGACATCATGATCGTTGCTATCCCGCTGATTGTTGTCGCGGCACTGGCAACGCACTTCAACGCTCGCATGTCTGTTGAGCGCACCCGTGCCCGCCAGGAAGCCGGCTTGGTGAAGCGCCAGGAAGGCCCTATGGGTCAGCAGATGGACATGATGAACAAGATGATGCTTTGGTTCTTCCCAATCATGATTCTTGTTACCGGTGCTTTCTGGCACATCGGTCTTCTTGTCTACATGGTGACTAACAACGTGTGGACCTACTTCCAGCAGCGCTACATCTTTGGCAAGCTGGATGAGGAAGAGAAGGAAGCTGTCGCAGCCAAGAAGGCTGCTAAGCGCGAGGCACAGGAGAAGCTCGCTCCGAAGGTTGGCCAGAAGCCAATCAACCCCAAGAAGGGTGGCAAGCGCCAGGCAGCGCAGAATGCGCAGCAGTCGCAGTCTGGTGAGGCTTCTACTGCGAACAAGGCTTCTAGCCACCTTCCAGATGGTAATTCGGCGAAGGGACAGCAGGGTCCGGCTTCCAAGCCGGCGCCGGGACAGAAGCCCGCGAATCGGAAGAAACGGAAGCGCAAAAAGAAATAGCTGAAGTAGCACCACGCTTCGTCTACATAAGTTAATTACTCAGAACGCCCCGCATCAAATGCGGGGCGTTTTTGTTTGCCTTAGTCCCCTCCCACGCAAACAACGTCGCTGTTATTACAGATCTGTAATTTTCTCTGGAGCCTCAAGTTTGGCATCCATCCCCAGTCAATGTTTCACGTGAAACATCGCTGTTGCACTGTCGTACACTAGGGGTGTTGAAAAGCTCGACGAGTGACGGCACAGCTGCCCCATTGGAAAGGTTAGAGGAACTGTTGAGTAACTCCGTGAAAGATGTCGATAAGCAAGAAGCCTCCGCAGTTTTGGTCGATGCAGATCTGCGTTCGGTGATAGATACCGTGTTTGGAGAGAATGTCGATCGGGCATACCGCTACCACTCATGGTTGGCCGAGGAGGCGACAGTCCGAGGTTTGATTGGACCACGTGAAGCTCCAAAGCTGTGGGATCGGCACATTATCAATTCTGCGGTAGTTGGAGAAGCGATAGGCAAAGGGCTTGTAGTTGCGGATATTGGTTCGGGGGCGGGCTTGCCCGGCATTCCACTTGCTCTAGCACGACCGGATTTGAAGGTCATGCTTGTGGAACCATTGCTGCGCCGCACAACCTTTTTGAACGAAGTTGTGGAAGATCTTGAGCTGGACAATGTAACGGTAGTTCGCGGGCGTGCTGAGGAGAAAGTGGTTCGCGCTGAGATTGGCCAAGTGGATGTCGTTACCTCCCGCGCTGTTGCCCCTCTGGGGAGGTTGGCGGGATGGTCGCTTCCTTTAGTTAAATCCGGGGGCGCGATGGTTGCACTGAAGGGTGGAACTGCCCAAGAGGAAATCGATCGGGATGCAAAACTTATTGCAAAGGCGAAGGGAATTAATCCTCGCGTCGTAGAGGTCGGCGGATCCGTGTTGGGAACCTCGACGTACGCCGTGATTATTCAGAAGAAGTAGGCTGTAAGCCCCACTTCCCCTACTCCACTGCGGATTCGTTTGTGTTTTGGTTTCGGCATTGAGGCGCGTAGTACCGTCGGGCTAGAGTGGGATAAGTATCGCGGTATGGCAAAGTCCTAGCGACCAAGGTGGATGTTTCACGTGAAACATTTCCACAATCGTCGGCGTCTAACGGTTGTTGGGGCTTGATGATTACGCTTTTGCAGATAGTTACTAAGTTTAAATTCGCACTCCAGTGGCCATGATTGGTGATTGCTGTGCTTGTAAGGGGAATAGTTAATGAGCCGGAAGTCCTGGCAAGACACACCCATCGCTGTGGCAGCTCAACGAGCGGCGCAAGTTAAGGCTCCGAACCGTTTATCGCTTCCACGCCCCGAGCGACCGCGTCGTATCACGATCGCCAACCAGAAGGGTGGCGTGGGCAAGACCACCTCGGCAGTCAACATCGCTTCGGCGCTCGCGCGGCATGGTCTCAAGGTTCTGGTCATCGATAATGACCCGCAGGGAAATGCTTCTACGGCCCTGGGCATTGAGCATGTTTCCGGGACTCCTTCGACGTATGAGCTTCTCATCGGCGAGCTACAGATTGACGATGTCATCCAGCGTTCCCCTGAATCTGAGAACCTCTATTGTGTGCCGGCGACATTGGACTTGGCGGGCTCCGAGATTGAGCTGGTCTCGCTCCTGAACCGTGAGCGCCGACTTCTCGATGCAGTTCCAGATCAGTACTTGATCGACAATGGCTTCGACTTTCTCATTATTGACTGCCCGCCTTCGCTTGGTCTGTTGACGCTGAATTCGATGACCGCCGCCAACGAGGTGTTGATACCGATTCAGTGTGAGTTTTACGCCTTGGAGGGTGTGACACAGCTGATGAATAACGTGCAGATGATTCGTCAGCATCTCAATCCGGAGCTGCATATTTCTGCTGTGCTGCTCACTATGTTCGATGGCCGCACCAAACTGTCAGAAGAAGTTGCCAATGAGGTACGTAACTACTTCGGCGAGGTTGTTCTACGTAATCTCATCCCTCGATCCGTGAAGGTATCGGAGGCGCCGGGATATTCGCAGACCGTAATTTCCTACGATCCAGGGTCTCGGGGCGCAGTTGCTTATCTTGATGCTGCAAAGGAATTGGCAACGCGTGGCGACTATTCAGCAGTTCCGGGGGGAAGTGCGATTGGGCAAAAGCCAGCTTCCTCCCCTACCCCGTCCAATTCCACTGAGCCAAATTAAAGCAACTAGGAGTAGTAACCCATGTCGAATCAAAAGAAGGAGAACCGCAAGGGAGGGCTCGGTCGCGGTATCGCCGCACTGATCCCAACTGCTCCGGCGGCTAACCCGTCGGTAGGTGAAAGTGCCGCGGATATTATTTTCGGTCCCCGCCGTACCCAGGGGGCGAAGCAGTATGGCAGTAGCGGAGTTGCCGACGTATTGGGCGCGGCCGCGACGGAATCCGGCACCTCGTTGCCTGAGAGGAAAAACGCCGGAAAATCCACAAAATCCGGGCAAAGCGAGCCGCATACTAATGAGGCGAATAAACGTCACAGTGACGATAACGCTATTGGTAAGTCTAGCAATGTTTCACGTGAAACAATGCCCTCGACGACGTCGGGAGTAGCGGACTACAGTGGCGCCGAGGCTGCTGATGTTGACACTACGGCCGCAAACGAGTTTGGCGCGACCTATCGCGAGGTCGATTTGAAGCTCATCACGCCGAACCCGAAGCAGCCACGAGAGGTCTTCGATGAAGAGCCCTTGAATGAGCTTGCTCACTCTATTCGTGAGTTCGGTCTATTGCAGCCGATTATCGTACGACCAATCTCAACGGATAATCGTGCGGCAGCGCTCGAGGCAGCGCGCAAGGAAGATCCGAATGCGCTGCAACCCGAGTTTGAAATCATCATGGGTGAACGTCGCTGGCGTGCTTCTCAGCGAGCTGGAATTGACACGATTCCCGCCATCGTTCGCGATACTCCAAACCAGGACATGCTCCGCGATGCCCTACTAGAGAACATCCATCGCGTGCAGCTGAACCCACTCGAAGAGGCCGCTGCGTACCAACAGCTGCTCGATGAGTTTGGTGTTACTCAGGCAGAGCTGGCGGATCGTATCGGTCGCTCGCGGCCCGTTATTACCAACATGATTCGACTCTTGCAGTTGCCGGTGGAGGTACAGCGACGAGTAGCGGTCGGTGTTCTGTCGGCTGGCCACGCACGTGCCTTGCTTGGGGTCAAGGCAGGTAAGGAGGAACAGCAGCGCCTCGCCGAGCGAATTGTTGCTGAAGGACTATCTGTCCGTGCGACCGAAGAAGCAGTGACATTACTCAATGCAGGCGAGCGACCAAAGAAGCAGCACCGCGAGCCCACTCCGCAGCCGGAGGTACTCCACAATTGGGCTGATCGCCTGTCCAATTCTTTTGATACGAAGGTGACTGCCCAGATGGGCAAGCGTAAGGGCAAAATTGTCATCGAATTCGGCAACCTCGAGGACTTTGATCGCATCATGTCACTGATGCATCTCGACGAAGAGTAAACCCGGTTACTGTGACTGAAGTATTCATCGAGAAAATCTCGCTGGCCGACATCGATGGAATCTATCCGGAGACGATGTTAAGCCTGTTTTGGGAACAGGGCATGGAGCATATCCGTACTGCAACTGCCCTAGCCCACTTCTCGTCTGAGCCGCGCGAACCTAATTTGGACCCTCGCAAGCCAGAAGAGGATGAAGCCCTCAACGGCGATTTAAAGCATTCGGACAGCCAACCCCCTATTCGGCCAACCGGAGCTAGTGAGAGCCCCTTAAATAGCGTCCTAAGCTCTGATTTAGCCGCCCAGGTGCGCTTGGAGAAGGAAGCATGGCTCAATACCGTCTACCTTTCCTGGGGGCCGTGCGGATATTCGCTACGGCGAAAGCCACCGGCATCACGTATCGATGGGAAGCCTGAGACCGTCGGCACGCTCCTCTTTGCGCCCCCGCGCTTCTGCCCGACGACATTTTCCATGCCTTCCGGGCCAATATCGCCGGATGCGATAGCGCTGACGAGTCTGCATTACAACGCTTTAGAGGTCGATGATGACATGCTCCGCGTTCTCATTGTGACCGCTCTGCACAAGCTCGCGCTGCGCGGGATCTCAGCGGTAGAGGCGTTTGGTTGCAGTGGCACAGCGGATTCTATGTCGGGACCCACGCCGTCATCGCCAACGCCTGACGACGGCACGGAGAATCTAATCGCTGATTTCGAGGCGCAACTCGAAGAAAAGCTAAATCCAAAGCCGTGTATCTCAGATTCGTTGGCGGCGATTAACCATAACGCCGGTGATTTAATTCGTACGCGAACCCTTCTTGACTCCGGGTTTCGGGTGGTGACTCCACATCCGATTCATCCGAAACTCCGTATCGAGTTGGATGCGGAATTGGACTGGGATGAAGAAATCGGTCATGCGTTGGATCTAAGTGCGAAAGAACCCTTTATGCGCTCAAAGCTGTTCAGTCTCTAGCACCGGGTTACATAGGCCGGCCGTGTTTAGGCTTTTTCCTCTTCAATCAGCTGAGCAAAGCTGTAAGCGCCGGTCATTGGTTGCTCCTCTTCATCGCCCAGGTACAGACGCTTTACAGCGACAACGATAGATTCGGCAATTACGTCCCGCTGATCTGGGGAAGAAAGAATTGCCACGTCATCCTCATTGGTCAGGTAACCAACGGCGACTTCCACCGTGGGCATCCTGGTCAGACGGAGGAGATCCCAAGTACGGGCGTGCGAGCGGCAGTCCACCAGGCTCGTACGGGCAACAATTTCCCGCTGAATAAGGCCAGAGAGCTGTTCGCCCAGAATGGAGTTGGAGCCCTTCATCGAGCCGAAGTAAAAGGTCGCAATACCGCTGGCGCGGTTGTTGTGATAGTGATCAGCCTGCAGGGAGATGAAGATGTCAGCGCCAAATGCGTTGGCCATCTCAGCTCGATCTTCGATAGATGGGTTGTCGGTACGAGGACGAGACAGAATAGTCTCTGCACCCGCCGCGACAAGACGACCTTCGATGCGAGAGGCCAAATCCCAAAGAATTTCCTCTTCAGAAATCTGACCGTAGGGGCCGTCGACCACGACGCCGGGCTCCCCTGCCCCAAGGCCTGGATCAATGACAATGCGCTTGCCTGAGAGCTTAGGCCCCATCGTGCGCAGGATTTCCTTCTCGTGGAAAGCGTTTACCGAGCCACCAGTAACCCTTCTACCCAAGTAGCTGAGCGCTCGGAGAGTAACGGGGCCACAGATACCGTCGGGCTCCAACCCGTAATTGAGCTGGTATTCACGCACAGATGCATCGGTCTTCGGGCCGAAGTGGCCGTCTACTCGGGCATCGTGGAAACCGAGCTCCTGCAAGGTAGCTTGGAGGACGCCCACGTCCTCACCGGTCATTTGTGACAGTGGATCGTAGGACAGTACGCGGGTGCCCAGAGTGTACGAAGCTTCTCGCAGTAGGCGCAGGGTGCTGTCGCGGATGATGCCGTCGGCATAGACACCGCGGGACTGTTGGAACGCCAGGAGAGCGTTGCGCATATCCTCATCAAACAGGTCGTCGTCACCAGACCACTGAGGCGAGTTCTCCTCTGCAGCTGAGCCCTCCCAGTTGGGCAGAAGCCCAAGACGAGCCAGGGTAGAACGTACCTCGGCAACACGAGGTGACCTATCGCCCACCTTCAGAAACTCTGGCACGAAAACTCCCTTCCGAACTCCACAATTATGTTCAGGCCGTTGTGGGGTTCTCACAACACTTAATCAGTATTACTGGCCAGTGAGCTAAACGAAACTTCAGTTAAGAAACTTCGCGCACTCTCAGAGGATATGGTCAGCAATACCTCTTAAGTTGGCGGCAACCTGGTTCCTTCACGGTATTAAGGAAGACGTAAACCGCCATTTCCAGCAAGATTACCAGGTCGCAGGCGCGAATTGATTGTTACGAGGGCGCGTCGGCAAGCCCGACGGCAAAACCCCAGAACTAACTCTAAATCACAACCATAACTTCAGTCACATCTTAATGGGGCGTGTCCAAGGAAGGTGGGAGAAGTGAAGTGACGGGTGAGCAGGTGCGACCTCGTATCGGATAAGGAGCAACCCCTGGTTTTTTTAAAGGTGCTTCTCGATGAGCGCCGTGATTTCGCCCTTCGGGCGGATTCCGCGAATCTCTTCGACCTTCTTGCCGTCCTTGAATAGGAGCAGGCTTGGGATGGACATAATCTGGAACATGCCAGCCAGTGCACGCTCCTCATCGACGTTGACCTTGGCGATGACGGCCTTGCCATCGAGCTCGGTCGCAACCTCGTCGAGAACGGGAGCAATCTTCTTACACGGGCCACACCACTCTGCCCAGAAATCTACAAGTACCGGCTTATCGGATTCGAGGACATCGGACTTAAAGGTATTGGCGGTGACAGTTACCGGAGCCATGAAATTCTTCTCCTTAGAATGAGCTCGTTTGAGTTCTTAGTGGTTTTGATTCGTGCTCTTGATTCTAATTTTTCAACCTAGTTTCTTCAGTCTCGCGTACGGATTTGGCGCTAAAGGCGTCAAAAATTAGGGCTTCCGGTGGCGTGAGTGAAGTACTAAATTGTTAATTAATGGTGTTCTTGGGAACGCTGCGAGCGCTCGATGGGTGCGGGGCGGATCGGGCTATAACACGTCCCGCTGCGCCCTCATTGAGCGACAGCTAACAACAATTGGGCTGACTGACTATCGGGTACTCCCAATAGTTGGATGTCTGCAATCGTTGGCGTTATCCAACAATTGCACCGCCCCAACTAATAGCTGTTTATCCAGCTAGCGAGGCTACCCTGCTTTCAGCTACCGAGCAACAGTTTCCAAGTAGTGCTCAGCATCCAGCGCGGCCTTGCAGCCAGAGCCGGCGGCGGTAATTGCCTGCTGGTAATGCGAGTCAACAACGTCGCCCGCTGCAAAGACACCCTTGAGGGAGGTCTGGGTGCTCGGAGCGGCTACCTGAATGTAGCCATTCTCGTCGCAGTCCAGCTGATTGCGAACCATCTGCGAACGTGGCTCGTGGCCAATTGCTACGAACATGGCAGTCACATCGAGGACGGATTTCTCGCCAGTGACGGTGTCTTCCAGCTCGAGACCGGTAACTGAACCCTTGTCCTCACCAAGAACCTGGGACACAACCTTGTTCGTCGCAAAGCGAATCTTGTCATTGTTCTGGGCGCGCTCAACCATAATCTTTGACGCGCGGAACTCGTCGCGGCGATGGACAATCGTCACCGAGCGGGCGAACTTGGTAAGGAAGGTTGCCTCTTCCATCGCGGAGTCACCGCCACCGATGACGGCGATATCGTGGTCACGGAAGAAGAAACCATCACAGGTGGCACAGGCGCTGACACCGTGGCCCAGCAGTGCCTGCTCGCCCGGAGCACCGACATAACGCGGAGCGGCACCGGTTGCCAAGATGACAGCGTGAGCCTTGTGCTCTTCTCCGCCAACCCAAACAGACTTGATGTCGCCGGTGAGATCCATGCGATCAACAATCTCCATGCGCAGGTCAGCGCCGAAGCGCTCAGCCTGTGCGCGCATCTGATCCATTAGCTCTGGCCCCATGATGCCCTCGGAGAAACCTGGGTAGTTCTCCACGTCGGTAGTCGTCATAAGCAGACCGCCAAACTCGATGCCCTCGAACACCACAGGCTTCAGGTCGGCGCGGGCTGCGTAGGTGGCAGCCGTGTAGCCGGCGGGACCGGAACCGACAATGATCAGGTCGTGAACGATATCGCTCATGAAGACTCCTATAATTTTTATCTCTCACATCACATGGCGCACAGTGATGCTCAGTAGTAAGCAAATTTTTCAGCTCCGGGAAAGAAATTACCGGAAACAGCTACCTCAACCAACGTGAGGTTAGCCATCTCTATTCCCCTCCCCTGCTTCTCCCCTGCTTCGCAGTTGTTAGGCCACCTGCACTTCTTCCAACTGTCGCCGAAGCGCACGACGCGCCCGCGCTCGTCGAGACTTCAACGTTCCGCTCGGTTGCCCAATACTGCGAGAGGTCTCTTGCAGCGAATACCCAAAGATGTCCAAGTACAACAGGGCATCCCGCTGATCCGTTGGTAACTGCTCCAATGCGGCGACCATAGTCACTCGTAGCGGAACATCCGGGCAGGGAATCGGCTGTGAACTCAGAAGCGTCTCAAAATCTTCGTCCTTATCGCACAGAGAAATCTCCCCGAAACGACCGCGGATGTGGTCAATACACGCATTCTTCACGATGCACGTCAGCCACGTCGCCACCGTAGAACGCCCGCGAAAACTCGCCGCCCCCGCAATTGCCCGCGCCAACCCCTCCTGTACCCCATCCAAGGGATCGAAATCATCCCGACGATATCGCCGCGCCATAGCTACCAACTGTGGGTAATAACGCTGTGCCAACACCGCGAACGCGCGACGATCCCCCGCCAGGTGCGCCTTTAATAACTCACGATCAACCTCGTCCGCAGATGCATGCTTTCGCATACCGACGACGCCATAGTCCCCCAGTCGCCGACCCGCATGGGCTTTACGGTGACTGTCCCCAATTCGATTTCTTCCCCCAAAGTTCATGGCTCCTATGCAAACACGAAACCTGCGCTCTCCGCTTGGCAAAACTGCCGTGGAGACCGCGGGCTGTGGATGAATTTCAAAATGTCCCAGTAGCTGTGGATAACTTGGGACAACTTAAACTGTTGCCGCCTAAGGCAAGCTCAGAGCGTTATTCCGTACCACGCACCTGGATATCGCCAATTGCAACTGGCAGCAACGAATCCGGGGATTGCTCAGCCAGATTGCGGTCGCCGACAAGTGGGTTGTCCGAATCGGAATTCTGCGACTCAGCATCAGCATTCGTATCAGCATCGGTGTCTGAGTTGCTGTCGGCTACCGCTTCCGCAGCCGTCGGCAAGCTGGAGATCCAGACAACAAGGTTCTTCCACTCGGTGTCGCGGCTATCAATTTCGATAGTTGTCGTACCTGAGGTGGCGGTTGCGCTACCGAGAACCGTTGTGTCATCCAAGTTCGTCGAGTCAGCATCGCGTAGGCCGCGAACTTCAATGTGTGCGCCCGGGGTCGCAGAGACCTTAAGCTCTCGAATGGTTGCCGGTTCATCCAGAGTGACCCGAATACCAACACCAGGTTTAAAGTCCTCTGGACGATTGCCGAACTGGCTGAGGTAAGTAGAAGTTACCCAGAAGCTTTCCTCGTCATTATCGATGGTCAGCTCAGCCATGTCCGGATTGTCTGGACCTGCTGCCGGGTTGTCGGTGTCGGCCTGCCACTCGCTAGCGTCGGCAAGCGAGAGCGTCGTGACCGGAGCCGGGCCGCGTCGTACGGACTCGGAGTTAATCGGTGCGTCCGAGGAACGGTTAACCAGACCAAAGATGCCCGCGGCGACAAGTGCACCGACAATGACTACGCCGACAACGACTGCGCCGGTGCTGAATGCGCGGGTGCGATTCTTGGTGTGATGAGCGTTTGATTGGGCTGCACCGCCGGCATCGACGGATTCGCGCGCACCGGTGTCGGGGTCGATTGCGAGAAACTCCGAAGAATCGGGGCCCAGCGCTGCGGCGCGCAAATCCTCGGCGAGCGTGCGAGCTGGCGACTCCTGCCCATTGAAGTTCTCCGGGCGTGTTTGCTTCGCGCGGTTGATGGCAGCAGAAATATCGGAGGGGATGTTCGTCACGCTGTAGAACAGCTCGTCGATGACTGAAAGCAACGCGCTGTAGTCCGAACGTTGCGAGCTATTGGGCAAAACGACGGGGAAAGCGTCGTAGATGTGGCCGTCGCTGCTGATTCGCAATTGTCCAGGCTTGTTTGTCAGGCCAAGGCAGCGCCCAGATTCGTGGGCGTCGGCGATCGTCTCGGCAAGTGATGCAACTGCGAGTGCCAGGGCATCCGGATGGGCGGCCTGATCGAACCGCTCAATACCGATACTGCTGGTCCAGTCGGCGACGATGAGCACCTCGGTGCGTGTCTTCGCCACGCTATGAATCCGCGACATTCCGGCGCCAGCCAAGTCACGCAGCTCATTGGTCGTCGTGGCAATCTTCTGGGCGGCAGCCGATGGCGAAGTGTCGTAGTACGGCAGTGCAATCGTGTCGACGAAGACAAGTGCGACATCTGCGTTATCGGGATCTCCCATATCCATGGCGCGCCACAGGCGCAGACCTGGGTAGGTCGCGACTTCAGAACGCAGACGGAAACGACCACCTGAGACCATCTCGCCGGGTACATAGCGGGTTGGGCGAGAACCCTGCGTCGGCATCGGCGGCAGCAGCGGCGAAGCGGTGAAGCCCTCGTTTGCCAGACCCGTGGCCTCGCCGATCAGGTTCGACGGGGCAATCGAGAAAGCATCAGCGGCGAAGCCACGTTCGCGCTCCATATCCTCACGGTCGGCGACGGCATTGTCGGCTGCATGAGGCTGCGGAGCAAAGCGGCGTAGACCCGGGATGCGGCCGAGGAAGCCGCCCAGAACGCGGACCTCTTCCAATGGAGCCTGAGCGAGCACCAGGCCGGTACCGATGAGGAAGACCACGCCGGTGACGATGGTCTGCAGCAGCACGCCGAAGGAACCGAAGAAATCGAACAGCACAAGGTCGGTCAATGCGAATGCGCCCCAAGCAACGGCGACACCGACAAGCGACGCCCCCAGTGCCCACAGCACGGTGTGGACGGTCGCCTTACTGTCCAAGTGTCCGAGAGTGCGGCGCAAGAGCAAGAAGCCAATTACTGCGCCGGCGACGAAACCGAAACCGTTGGCAGCACCGAGCAACACGACGACGGTCTCATCGTCAGAAGCCAGACGAGGAGCGAAGAACGACAGAATCACCTTGACGGTGGTAATGCCGAGGATGATGAAAGTCGGGGTCCAGGCCTCTTCACGGGCGTAGAAAACACGCAAGTGCAAAAGCACGATGGCATATGGAATAAGCGAGAACGCCGAGAAGGACAGCGTCCAGCCAAGAATCTCCGCGGTTTCGCGGGGGAACTCCAGATACGCGAAAAGACCGACGGCGATGGGGCGGCCGAATGCGGTGAAGAAGGCGACGATCGGCACCAGCGCAATCATGGTCAGACGCGTACCGATGGATAGATCGCGGACCACTGCCCCATCATTACCGTCGGCTGCATTGCGGGACAGTCGCGGCATGATGGCGGTCAGCAAGGTAACGCCGATGATGCCGTAGGGCACCTGCAACAGCAGCCAAGCCTGCTGGTAAATCGTCGGCGCTGCCTTGGAGGCAGTCGAGGCAATATTGGTGGTGATGAAGTAACCAGCCTGGGAAATTGCCACGTAGGTGATAATCGCAACACCCATGCCGGTGAACTGTTTGATGCGGTCGTCGATACCCCACAGCGGACGCAAGTCAATGCCCGCGCGCTTGAGGTAGGGAATCATGATGGCTGCCTGAATGACGACACCCAGAGTGGTACCAAGACCCAAAAGCAGGATGTGCGGATCGGAGAGTGAACCGTCCGAATCCGGACTCAATTGGCCGGGCAGGAACAGATATAGCAAGAGCGTGGCAATGGCCACGACGTTGTTGGCGACAGGTGCCCACGCACCGGGTTTAAAGATTCCCTTGGTGTTTAGCACCGCCATGAGCAGCGCAAATATGCCGTAGAAGATGATTTGCGGCAATAATAAGAACGCAAATGACGTCGCCAGCGGAACGTTGACCTTACCGGCCTCGTTAAGGCTCAATCTGGTCAATAGTGGCGCACCTATCACTGCTAGCACCGTCACCACTGCCAACAGCGTCATAGAGACAGTCAAGAGACGTCTAATGAAGGCGGCACCGTGATCTGGATCCTCCTTCTCCGCGCGCACCAACACCGGCACCACCAGAGAAGTCAGCACCGCGCCGAGGACGATTTCCGTAATCAGGTTCGGCAGTGTGTTGGCGACGTTGAAGGCTGAAGCCACAGCCGGACCCAGCGTCGCGCCGATAAGCAGGTTTCGCAAAAAACCCGTAATGCGTGAAATCAGGGTAGCGATTGCCATCGAGCCCGTGGAGGCGACGATGTCCGAGTTCGACTGTTCCTGATTTGCGTCCGTCGTCGAGTCCGCGGAGGAATCGCCGGAAGCGGTTGCTGTCGCAGTTGCCGCCTTTGCCGGCGATGGTGATGCCGATTCCGTCATCGCGTCAGCGGCGGTATCGGCATTTGCCTTATGGCCGGATACGCGAGTTAGGTCCGGGGCCGCTTCGGCCGGCTGAGATTCAGCCGTTGGCCGCGCCGCCGGAACCGGAGCCGGTGGCGCGGGGCGACGAATGCGGCCTCGAAGTCCAGATTTATGCGCGTCTGAGTCAGTCACATGTCCTATTGTTGCTTAAAAGGGGGTCTATTTCCGAAAGTACTGTGACCGTTTTGCGGCAAAAAACCCACCAACAGTGACGATGACGAGGGTCACGATAGCCAAAACCCCGACGGAAGCGCCGGATTGCACGGAAATACTCACTGATTGAGAAATAGGCGTGCCGCCAGGTGATTCGAGCCACAACAACAGGTTGTGGGAATTGTCTCCACTATCCCGTGGCCGGTCTCCCTCTGGAGCATTGGTTGCCGGAGTGGATTCTGCATCATCACCCGACTTCGGAGTGAACTGAACAGTCACCGACCCCTTGGCAGGGATGGCGGCCTCATACTTCTCCTCCATCACCGAATCTCCAGCGCCGACGCGCACGAACGCGGGAACCGGCAGCGGCAGACCATTGCGAGCCAGCACCGCAATCGGCGACAGCTGCGTTGCGCGGGTGTAGACACCGCCGGGAGCTACCAATGTCACTGAATTGCGCAGACGTCGAGTCATAACCAGTGCCTGGTCGCTGAGTTCTTCGCTCCGCCGCTGCACGTCAGTTGACTGCAGCTGATTTCGCCGGCCGAGAGTGGTAAACGAGCGCAGTAAGTCGTGCCGCAGGGGGCGGGTGAATTCATACCGCGTCAGCGCGACGTTGGGGTCGTTGGACATGATTGTGGTCAGGTCCGTGATTTCGCGGGAGGCTATCCGAGCCTTCTCCACGAGCGCTTCACTCACCGGCGCGGGATCGGCGAACTCGTCAACTGGGGTAACCGAGCCCGCATCCAGGTCGCGAGCTGCGGCGGTGATGGAATCCATCAGCGGAGTCAGCTCAGCCAGGTTAGCGTCCACGGCTTTCCGAACCGCGGCCATGAAATCTTCAGCATCGCTAGCGCGTGGATCCCAACCGGACGGTGGTGCTGCCACCACAGCCGCGCGAGGGGCATCCGAATCAGTCAGTGATTGGAACAGAGTGCCAATCGCTGTCTGCATCCGTGCAGCCTCGGAGTCGATTCGGAAATCGAAGCGTCCGAGCAGATTCGAATACGCCACAGTCTGGGGCGACCGTCCTGTTACAGCCAGAGAGGCTGTCAGTGCCCCAGAGAGGGCGAAGGCGCGGCTACCGTCGGCAAGCACACCACTGTGGCCAGGCCGTAGTGTCTGACCATCGGCGGTGATAGCGGTGTTGTCCGCGACCAATACGGTGGTGTCGTGCGCGGCTTCGGGCGGAGTGGGCGAGGGAGGCATCGTCTCGCCGGTATCTACGCGGTCTTCGAATGCGTGCTCCGGGGTGGTTCCGCTCAGAGCTGTCGCCGCCGAGTACAGCGGGGCGCTTTCCGACGTTACGTATCCCTCGGCCGGCAAATAGATACCCGGCAGTGTCTGAACGTCCAAATGCTTGGCGATGGTCTGCCGACCAGCGGCGAGTGCCTCCATGGAAAGCTCTTGATCCGCCACGCGAGCTACGGCGCTGGCATCGGTGCCGCCCCACGGCAGTGACAGTGTGCATGTGTCCTGTGTGAGATCGTGCAGCCGGTTAAGCCAGTCGGCGGCATTGTCGCTGGCGGGCATATGCGTGAGATTGGTGTCATCCGCGTTTCCCCAGGAATCCCGCAGTCGTGGCGAGGACTCCACAGGACTTGGGCGGCTGGTGCCAATCCAGTAGTCACGGGTCATCCGGGAGATTGCATCGAGGGTCTCCGGGTCGATGGCGATGCATGTCGATTCCCGCAACCTCTCCCCATCGGGGCCGGCAAAGCCTTTTTCCAACGAGGTGAGCAAACCGTCGAGGCGGCCACCGCGTTCAAGAGATTCGGCCAAAGAATTGTCGGTGAGGATGAGATTCGGCGACGAGGGTGCGTCACCGGTCTCACCGCCGACCACTGGCACTGGCTGGCTGATGGGCCAAATCAGCGAAAACGGCACTGGGTCACGGCGGGTGGGCGCATCGGAATTGTCGGTCTCATCGTTGTCGTTCTCATCGCCGGCAGGCGGTTCCGGCTCATCACCCGCGGCTTGCGAATCCGTCACCGGTAGCAGTGCGCGTGTTTCCGCCAGCAGGCGGTCGATGTCATCTGCCGGTTGCCCGTTAGCGTTGATGAGCAGCGGAAACGTGCCGGCTTCCGTGATGTCGAGTCCTTCTGGGGCCGGTGCGGAGATAGGAACAATTAGCGTAACCTCACGCGTCTCGCCCGCTTTCAGTTCGATGGGGGCACTGAAGGTCCCAGCCACATCAAACACCGATTCAGGCTCAGCGAGAATCGTCCGCGCATCTGCAGAGGAAGCTAGTGCGCCGGCCCGCTGTGGGCGCAGCGCAACATTGCTGATATCCGCGTCGGAGGTGTTGTGCACCTGCACCTTGATGGTCAGTGTCGAATGTAGAGCCGCGACATGCGGAGTGAAGCTGGTTATCGAAAGCCGAAGGGGTCCCTGTTCACCGACTCGATTGACACCACTGCCCCACAACTGCTCATCTTGCGCAAAAGCTGGGGGCGCAACGGTCGTCGGCAAGCACAGTATGAGCGCTGCGGTGGCGGCCGTGACTTTACGAACAACATTCCTTGGCAACTGCAACCTGAACATGCGCAATCACCTCGGCGTCTGCCGGCCTGCTCGTTTTTCCGCGCGGGCGAGATCGGGCAGCAGATTGTGCGCGCGCCGGGCCAGTTTGCGTTCGTCAGCGTAGGCCAACCGCTCCACCAGGGTGTCTACCGGGACCCACATGACCTGAGTGACCTCGGGGTCTTCGTCGTTCAAATCGCCATCGACGTAGCGCAGAAGGTGATGGTGCACGGTCTTGTGAATCCGCGTGCCATCGGAGACAAACCAGTAGTCAATCACACCGAGCTCTTCAATGACCTCGCCGCGAATGCCCGTTTCTTCCCACACCTCACGTTCGGCGGTGGAATCGAAAGCTTCGCCGGGCTCGACATGGCCCTTGGGCATCGACCACAGCAGGCGCCCGCGACGATCGTGCCGACCAATCAGCGCGACATAAATCCGTGACAGGTTGACTTTGCCGCCATCGCCGACCGCCTCAGCAAGCCCCGAGACGACCAGTCCGCCCGCCGAAGTCTCAATCGAGGTCTGCATCGGCGCTGCATTTTGCGCGCGCGACGAGTGCGCACGGCGATTGTTCGTGCGCTTCGTCTGTGCGTGACGACGGCGATTGTTCCTATCCTGACCGCTCTTACGGCCACCGCGGTTGTTCGACTGCTTCGAGGGTCGTGCCGACTTCGGTGATTTGGAAGATTTCTTGGCGCCACCGGAGTTTGGCTTGGCCGATTTGGGGCCATTGGCACCGGAGCCACTACGTTTTGCGGAATTTCCGCTGGTAGTAGCGCTATTGGTGTTGGTGGACGCGGAAGCGCCACCCCTTCTGCGCGGTCGCCGACGACGTCGACGGCTCTTCGCCGCCGAGTTGTCATTGCGTACCACGTTGTTCATTCCACTTAGACTACCGGGTTTATAGGTATAAGCGGGTATTGTGTCGGTCGTGACACAATCGACTCCTTCAACGACAAATGGTGACCAGCCCGGGGGGACTACACCTCACGGCGCTACTCCGGCGGCTGCTGATGCGGACCCACAGGTGCGTAGGACGGCAATGCTGGCAGTGGCGGATCAGGCGATTGCTAAGGAGTCGGAGATTCTCGATTCGCTGGCAGCTGCGTTTAGTGCAGCTGGCCACCGTCTGTACCTTGTCGGCGGTTCTGTGCGCGATGCTCTCTTAGGGCGACTGGGCGTGGATCTCGATTTCACCACCGACGCACGCCCGGAGGTGACGCGCACGATTCTCGATGACTGGGCGGACATTGTCTGGGATACCGGCATTGAATTCGGCACACTCTCCGCGGAACGGCATGGCCGTCAGGTGGAGATCACCACGTTCCGTGCGGATACGTATGACCAGGTCAGTCGCAATCCGGAGGTCACTTTCGGTGACACGCTGGAGGGTGATCTAATCCGCCGAGATTTCCGCTGTAACGCCATCGCCGTGGAGCTCCACGGTGACGGCACCCGCACCTTCCTCGACCCGCTCGGAGGTTTCGAGGATCTTGTCGCGGGTGTGTTGGATACCCCGGGGGCGCCGGAGGTGAGCTTTGGCGATGATCCCCTGCGCATGCTGCGCGCCTGCCGCTTCGCCTCCCAGCTGGGGTTTGACGTGGCACCGCGTGTGCTCAAAGCGCTGAAAGAAATGTCCAGCGAAATTGACCGCATCACGGTTGAGCGCATCTCCACCGAGCTGAACAAGCTCATCCTGGGTGCGGACCCAAGCCGAGGTATCAACCTGATGGTGGAATCGGGGTTGGCCGACCGCGTGCTGCCGGAGATCTCCGACATGCGCATGACGCAGGATGAACACCGCCAGCACAAGGATGTCTACCAACACTCTCTGCAGGTCATGCGGCAAGCTATTGACCAGGAAGAACCCGGTGAACCGGACCTCGTGCTGCGCTGGGCGGCACTGCTGCACGACTGTGGTAAGCCCGCTACCCGCGCCTACAACGAGCAGGGCAATGTCACCTTCTACCAGCACGAGGTCGTCGGTGCGAAGCTGGTGCGACGCCGTCTGCGCAAGTTGAAGTTTCCGAAGAAGATCAGCCATGAAATCTCCCAGCTGGTCTACTTGCACATGCGCTTCCACGGCTATGGCGAAGGCAAGTGGACGGACTCAGCGGTGCGACGTTATGTCAACGACGCCGGAGATTTGTTGGAACGACTCAACAAAATCGTGCGGGCCGACTGTACGACGAGAAACCGTCGTAAAGCAGCACGCCTCGCACGAGCCTGCGACAGCCTGGAAGCGCGAATCAAGGAGCTCGCTGAGCAGGAGGACCTCGCACGCGTCCGCCCCGACCTGGATGGCAACGAAATCATGGAAATTCTGGACCTGAAGCCCGGCAAGGAAGTCGGACAGGCCTGGAATTACCTGAAAGAGCTGCGATTGGAGTCCGGTCCGCTGGAGCGTGAGGATGCTATCTTGGCGCTGAAGAAATGGTGGTACGAGCAGTCCGGTGAGCAGGCTGAAAGCGAAAGTGAGAGCTAATGGCATCGATTAATCCGGAAAATCTCTATGGCGACCGGCTTTTTACCAGCCTCGAGCGCAACGACCCGGCTGCCGGTATGCTGCTGCTCGCAGCCCCCGGCATGCTCTCGCCGGAGTTCGCCCGTTCGGTGATTTTCCTCATTGAACACGATGAGCACGGCACCCTTGGTGTCGATCTCACGCAGCGTTCGCAGACGCCTGTGCACAATGTGCTCGAGCCTTGGGCACCGCTGATGGCTAAGCCGCCGGTGCTCTACGTCGGGGGTCCGGTCAACCAGACGCAGCCAATCTGCATTGGGGTGGTGCGAAATGGCGCTACCCTCCCAGAGGAGACCGACAGTATTACCGGTGCACCGCTGATGGAACGCATTGCCCACAGGTTTGCGCTGGTCAACCTCGGTGCGGAGCCGGAGGACGTACGCGACCGCATCGATGGCGCGCGTATCTTCGCCGGTTACGCGGGCTGGGATCCGGGGCAGTTGGAAGAAGAGCTCGATCGCGGTGATTGGTACGTCGCCCCTGCCCTGCCCTCTGATGTACTCGCGCCTGCTGCCGCTGACATCTGGGGTGATTGCATGCGCCGTCAGCCCTGGCCGCTGCCGCTGTATGGTACCTACCCCGTAGATGTACGTGACAACTAGATGAGTGAGCACATCAATGCCGAAGGAAACAGCGCCGAGGTAAACGCCACTGCAACTAGCGACCGCAGCGACATAGCTGCCGGCATTCGGCAGACACTGCCCGTGGGCATGGGTCTCATTCCGCTGGGGCTCGCATTCGGCCTACTCATCGCACAGACTGGCTTTAGCTGGTGGTGGGCACCCATCTTCTCCTTCGTGGTCTACGCGGGGTCGATGGAATTCCTCGCTGTCGGTCTGGTTATGGCGCATACGGGTCTGCTCGGCTGTGCCGTGACCTCGTTTATGGTCAACTTCCGCCACGTTTTCTACGGGCTGACGTTCCCCCGCGACCGGATACAGTCCCGTCTCGGCCGCGCATATTCCACATACGCGCTTACCGACGAGTCGTATGCCATTGTCTCTGCGGCAAATCCGGCTGAAAAGATGTCGGGCCACCGACTGCTGACGATTCAAATTCTCTGCCAGTTGCTGTGGGTGGGCTCCGGTGTTGTCGGGGCGCTAACCGGCGCAGCACTGCCCGAGGGTATCCGCGGTGCCGAGTTCGCACTGGTGGCGCTCTTTACGGTGCTGGCCATGGACGCCTTTGAGACCTCCAAGGATTGGTCACTGCCCCTGGCCGCTATCGTCTGCACGTTGGTCGGGTGGCTGATTAACCCGAACCAGATGCTGGTTATCGGACTGCTGATGTATTTCGGCCTGCTGCTGTTGCGAGTGTGGTCACCGCGAGTGGATCGGGTGATGCGCATGACGTCGGCAAGCGATCAGCGTGTAACGGAGGGAGAGTGAGCATGACCGCGATGCCCGATTCCGGATATGTAATTGCCGCACTCTTTGCGATGGGTGCGGTGACAGTTGCGCTGCGCGCGCTGCCGTTTGCATTCGTGCGCACTCTGAAGGGCTCTCCCCTGTTCGAATTCCTCGGCACAACCATGCCGGTTGGAGTCATGATTGCGCTGGTGGTTTACACCGTCTTTGGACGGTTGGGGCTCAGCGGTGAGGGTGGCGACCCCGGCGCTGCCTGGGCCGTGCCTGTGGCGCTGGTCGTCACCATCTTTTTGCACTGGTGGCGGCGCAACACCGTGATCTCGATATTTGTAGGCACGGCGCTGTATATGGCCCTCGTGAACCTTGTCGCGTGAGGTGCCGCTGTGTGAGGTGCGCTGCGTAAGCGCTGTGTGAGACGGTGCCAGCGGCTAGCGGTCAGTGGCTAGAACCGCGCCGGTACCTGGCCTGTGAAGTTCGGCGGCCCCGGAATCTGCGGCAGCTGCGGGGATTCCGGCAGGTTCAGTAGTTCGCCGAGATTCGGGCTCTCGGACAGATTCGGGACGCCTGGGATGTTGGGCAGGCTCGGGCTGTCGGGCAGACCAGGCAGTGGTGGAGTGCCCACCGTGCCACCGAACGCATTCTGAACATCGCTGGTGTGAGCTTCCTTAGTGCCGTAGGTGTTAGCAGCGACGCTGAAGTCAGGACCAATGGACGCCGAGGCGTGAACGCTCTGGCGGTTATCGGACCAACCCCACTTTGTGCCAATAACACCAGGCAGCGTGGCGGTGCCGTAATCCTGACGGTAGCCATCCGCTGCCACAGGTGACGCGGTGCTCATAGCAACCAGCACTGGGTCGGAAGGGTTCTCGCGCTTCTTGGCCTCCAGGAACTTCACAGTGTCAGCGCTGGAAGTCGTGGAATTTCCCCAGTGGCCCGCACCGTGGGTGTTGCTGAGACCGTATTCACGCGCAGTGGCGTTGATGGAATCCGGGTAACGGCCGTAGAGCTCGCTGGCAATGTTGTCATCGGAGTAGCGAATCATCTGTGTGGCCTTCGCCTTGTCCGCTTCGGTGCCGTGCTTGAAGACGTAGTCGGCAATGTAGAGCTTGACAATCGACAGCCCCGGACGAGCTTCATTCTCGTTGGCCGTACCGTAGTGAGCGCCGGTCGGGGTGTGGGTAAAGCTAATCTGGGTGCGCTCCGGAGCATCAATAGTGCCCTGTGGAGTCAGTTTCGGCTGCGGAGCCGCAGCGACGTTCCCGGCTGCCAGCGGAAGGCTGGTGACAGCGATGACACCGGTAAGCCCCAGGCGAATCGCGCGAGATGGTCGCGGAGTAAGACGATGACGAGCGTTCATAACAAAAAACCAATCTACACGCGCAGGTGGCCGACGCGCTGCCAAGCTGGATCGTAAGCGGTGTCGACAACGTGCTCTCCGTCGGTCCACGTCTCCGCAACAGCTCGCAGACCCGCCTCCGCATCAGATGCCGGGTCAATAAAGAAGTGCATCAGAGCCATACCGTCGGACTGCTCAGTTGCGACAAAAATACCCTTGTCCTCAGCGATGGCTTCAGCGGCAGCGGTATTGAACTCGGAGAGGGATTCCTTCGACTCGTCCGTCGGCAAGCCCTTGTCGTCAATGTGAGCGAGCATGAGCTGAATCAACACATGCTGCGTCATAGTCGGGCTCACCAGCTGCGTAATCGGAGCGCGAGTAGCGACGACGAGCGGCTGGCCGTTGGCTTCGGCATCAATGGTGAGCCACTCCGGGCACTCTTCCGCGAGCCGCTCGACGACACCGCCCAGCTCCGGTAGCGGGATAGCACCTTCCGGCTCCTCGCCAGCGAAGGCGAAACCGCGCAGCCACAGGCCGAAGTCCTCCTCCCCCAGAGCCAGCTGCAGCAGTGTGAAACCGAGCTGAGCTACCAAGCGCTCACCGTCCTCCAACTGAGCAATTGCCGGGAACAGCGGGTGGAATAGGCGAACGTCCACTGCCCCATGACCACTGCTAACAGCCACGCGGGCGTCTGCCGGATCGACCTCGGCGGGAGCATCGGCCTCGAGAGTACCCTGTGCAACCAACGTAGCTGCGACATCCCCCAGCGACAGCTTCATCGCCGGATCCGCCTGGCGGAGGTCGGTGAAAGACCACACCGCGCCGTCGTCAGGCGCGGCCTCCAGCCAACGGCGAGCGACCGGGCGCAGCTCTGGATCGCCGGCAGCGCTCACAGTCAGAAGATGGCGAGAATACGGAGCGCCAGCCTCAAACCCCCAGATGAGCCGGTCATTAATGGCGGCGATGCGCCCGCCGACCTCCTTCTGGACATCAATAATGTCCACATCGGCGGCGTTCGGGGCACCATCGATACCGAGTTGGACACTAAACATAGAGTCGAGCGCATCGGCGCCAAAAGAGTTCCACCACGACCAGAACTCATTGATCGCGGTCTCTTCTGCGGCGCGCTGTTCCGGAGAGAATGGAGCCGGATTCTCGTTAGCCATACTGAATCTCACACTTTCGTTTGCTCGTTTAAAACCGAACCTTATGTTGTGCGCCCCAGTATATGTGCCAAGCCGGATTCGCCCCTCGGTTCCATGCCCTAGACCGCGTTAAGCGGGTTGTGGCTCCGGCTCAGCTTCTGCTTCCTTGCCCCAGCGAGCGGCGTAGACCGCACAGATCATCAGCTGAATCTGGTGGAAAATCATCAGCGGCAAAATGTAGAGGCTGGCATCGGCACCGAAGATAACGGCGGCCATTGGCAGGCCAGTGGCCAGGGACTTCTTCGAACCGCAGAACTGAATGGCAATGCGGTCCTTGCGGTCGAAGCCCATCTTCTTTGCGACGAAACCGGACAGCCGCAAAACGAATTCCACCAGCACTACCGAGAGCACACAGAGGATGACGATGTCGCCGGCCGGCACCTTCGACCAAATGCCCTGCACCATGCCCTCGGAGAACGCGGCATAGACAACCAGTGCGATGGAAAGTCGGTCAACGTTCTTAGTCGTCTTCGCGGCGGCAAACTTCAGGGTCCAACGGCGAGTGAGCTGGCCGATTGCGAACGGCAGCAGCAACTGCAGCGAAATATCCAAGAACACCGACGAATCCACATGAACGCCGCCACCAGTGGCCATCAACAGCATCACGAGCACCGGTGTGACGACGATGCCCAGCAGGTTAGAAGCCGAGGCACTGACGATTGCGCCGGCGACATTGCCCTTGGCGATGGAGGTGAAGTTCACACTCGACTGCACCGTTGACGGGGCCAGCGTCATGTACAGAATGCCCAGGTAGAGGCCAGGAGAGAGAAACCAATCCAGGGGTTTCATCAGCAGGCCGAGGATTGGGAACAGCACGAATGTGAAAGCCAGAATGGTTATGTGCAGCCGCCAATGCTTAACGCCGGCCAACGCATCCTGCGGACTCAAACGCGCACCATAGAGGAAGAACAAGAAGCCGATGGCGATCTTCGTTGCCCAGCTGAAAACCTCAGCGGTAGTGCCGCTTGCAGGAAAAAAAATCGCCAGTATCGCTGCAGCAACGATACCGACGATGAGGGGATCTGGACGCCAACTCACAATTCGTTGCCACATGGACAAATAGTTTAGTGGGCAACCAGAAGTTGTCTTACTATTTTGCAGAAGCTTTTCTCTGCAATAATTTTTTACTTCTTCTGCTCAGCTGCCTTGCGCAGCGCATCCTTGTCCACAGGCTTGAAAGCGGCATTCGCGGATGAGCCCTTGTCCGTGCACAGTCCTTCCAGGCCACAGGAGCTGCAGCCACCGGAGACACCGCAGTCTGCTGCTGGGTTGTCGGAGCAGCAGGCATCATCAGCTGCAGTGTCGGCGGCATCAGTGGTGGCGGAGCCACAGCCACAGCCGCTGTCACCGTCACCGCACCCACAACCGGAACCGGACTCCGCGGAGACCTTGGCGTCGTAAAGCGCGATGGTGTGCGAGCCGATCGCCGCACCAACGCCGAGCATGGCGATACCGGCGAGCAGAGCGACGGCGTACCACAGCCACATCCAACCAGAGGCCTCCGGGCGGATGGCGAGGAAGGCGAGCATGGCGGCGCCGAGGAAAGCGACGGCGGACACAGCCCACGGCGGCCCGGCAACGCGGTGCGTAATATCCCAGTTTTCCTGGGACTTTCGAGCCTCGGGCGCACGAATTCCAATCCAGTTATTACCCGGCAGCTTCGCCGACCATGCCAAACCAGCGACAACGGCTATGCAAACAGCCAGAACCAGGGTAATTACAGGGATGACAATCATGCTTCCAATTTATATAGGTGGTTGGGCACGTGCCAAACGCACCTATTAGACTGTGAGACCATGACCAACAGCGAAAAGTCCTCGTCCTCGGCAGAAGCCACTGAATACCGCTACTCCCCCGAGCTGGCGACTCAGCTAGAGGGAAAGTGGCAGGCGTATTGGAAAGATAACGGCACCTTCTACGCCCCCAACCCGGTGGGCGATTTGGCAGCTGCCGACGGCTCGACTCCGCCGAAAGACAAGCTTTTCGTCCAGGACATGTTCCCGTACCCGTCAGGCGTCGGTCTGCACGTAGGCCACCCACTGGGTTACATCGCCACCGACGTCTTCGCGCGCTTCCACCGTATGCAGGGCGCAAACGTGCTGCACACCCTGGGCTACGACGCCTTCGGTCTGCCGGCGGAGCAGTTCGCAATCCAGACCGGTACGCACCCGCGCGTGACGACGGAAGCGAATATCGCCAACATGGAGCGCCAGCTGGGCCGCCTGGGGCTTGGCCATGACCGCCGTCGTGTTTTCGCGACCACTGACCAGGACTACTACAAGTGGACGCAGTGGATTTTCCTGCAGATTTACAACGCCTGGTTCGATGAGGATCAAAAGAAGGCCCGTCGTATCGATGAGCTGATTCCGCTGTTGGAGTCCGGCGAGATGGCTACCAAGGACGGTCGCGTCTACGCTGAGCTCAGCGAGGCTGAGCAGCGCGAAGCTGTGGATGAGTTCCGCTTGGTCTACCAGTCGAATTCGATGGTCAACTGGTGCCCGGGCCTCGGCACTGTGCTGTCCAACGAGGAAGTGACCGCCGAAGGTCGTTCGGAGCGCGGTAACTTCCCGGTGTTCCGCAAGCGGCTGGGCCAGTGGATGATGCGCATCACCGCTTACGCCGACCGCCTGGTCGATGATCTGGAGCTACTGGACTGGCCGGACAAGGTCAAGTCCATGCAGCGCAACTGGATCGGTCGCTCCCGCGGTGCTGAGGTCGACTTCGCAGCTGAGGTAGGCCCGAAGGTCTCCACCAAGATCAGGGTTTTCACCACTCGCCCGGACACTCTCTTCGGAGCCTCCTACATGGTGCTCGCTCCTGAGCACGAGCTGGTGGATCAGCTGGTCGAAGCCGGCAGCGGTTCCTACGAGGGTGTGGATGAGCGCTGGACCTTCGGCAAGGAAACCCCAGCTGAGGCCGTCGCCGCTTACCGCGCCGCAATTGCCTCCAAGTCCGACCTGGAACGCCAGGAGAACAAGGAGAAAACCGGCGTCTTCCTGGGTGCTTACGCCACCAACCCGGTCAGCGGCGAACAGGTGCCGGTATTCATTTCCGACTACGTCCTGATTGGCTACGGCACCGGTGCCATCATGGCTGTCCCGGCCCACGATGAGCGCGACTACGAGTTCGCCACTGCCTTCGGTCTGCCAATCCGCGAGGTCGTTGAAGGCGGTGACATTGCAAAGGAGGCGTACGTCGGTAACGGTACGTGCGTGAACTCCGCCAATGACTCCGGCCTGGACATCAATGGCCTGGACAAGGACACCGCCATCGCCACCGTCATTGAGTGGTTGGAGAAGGAAGGTACTGGCCACGAGAAGGTCCAGTACAAGCTGCGCGACTGGCTGTTCGCCCGCCAGCGCTACTGGGGCGAGCCCTTCCCCATCGTCTACGACGAGGACGGTCACGCCCACGCACTGCCCGAGTCCATGCTTCCGGTCGAGCTCCCGGAGGTCGAGGACTACAAGCCGGTCACATTCGATCCGGACGATGCCGACACCGAGCCAAAGGCCCCACTGGACAAGGCCACTGACTGGGTCAACGTCGAGCTCGACCTCGGCGACGGCAAGAAGAAGTACCGCCGAGACACCAACGTCATGCCGAACTGGGCAGGTTCCTCCTGGTACCAGCTGCGCTACATCGACCCGAACAACGCTGAAAAGTTCGTTGACCTGGAAAACGAGCGCTACTGGACCGGCCCCCGTCCGGAGACGCACGGCAAGGACGATCCAGGCGGCGTCGACCTCTACGTCGGCGGCGTCGAGCACGCGGTGCTGCACCTGCTCTACTCCCGCTTCTGGCACAAGGTCCTCTTCGACCTCGGCTACGTGACCTCCAAGGAGCCGTACCGCCGTCTGTTCAACCAGGGCTACATTCAGGCCTACGCCTACACCGATGCTCGTGGTGTCTACCAGCCGGCGGATCAGGTAGTTGAGCGCGATGGTAAGTTCTTCATTCCAGGTGGCGCCGAAGACGGCTCTGACCTGGAGGTTTTCCAGGAGTACGGCAAGATGGGCAAGTCTCTGAAGAACGCCGTCTCCCCCGACGAGGTCTGCGACAACTACGGCGCCGACACCTTGCGCGTCTACGAAATGGCCATGGGCCCACTCGACACTTCCCGCCCGTGGGCGACGAAGGACCTGGTCGGCTCGCAGCGCTTCCTCCAGCGCGCTTGGCGTCTGGTGGTCAATGAGGACTCCGGTGAGCTCGCCGTCACGGACGCAGCGCTTTCCGACGACGACCTCAAGGCGCTCAACCGCACCGTGGAAGGGGTTACCTCTGACTACGCAGAACTGCGTGACAACACGGCCGTCGCAAAGCTCATTGAGTACGTCAACTACCTGACCAAGACCTACGGATCGGCCGGTGCACCGCGCGCCGCTGTGGAGCCGCTGGCTCTCATGCTGGGCCCGGTGGCACCGCACATCGCGGAGGAAATGTGGAGCCGCCTCGGCCACTCCGAGTCCCTGGCGCACGGTCCGTGGCCGGCAGTTGACGAGAAGTGGCTGGTCGATGACACCGTTGAGCTGCCAGTTCAGATCAACGGCAAGGTCCGTGCCCGCATTGACGTGGCTACCGATGCTTCCCGCGAGGATATCGAGGCCGTCGCGCGTGCCGACGAAAAGGTTGTCGCAGCGGTGGAGAGCGCCGGTGGCAATATCGTGAAGGTCATTGTCGTTCCGGGCAAGATGGTCAACCTGGTTGTGAAGAAGTAGCCAGGGAGGCCAGTGCGTACAAGAAAGTGTCTGGGGTTATGGCAGTTTAAGGCCTAAAATCGGCTCAAATTTGCCATAAGCCCAGACACTTTCTCGCTTGAGGCGTTCTCGCAAAAACCTCAAGAGGGTGGCGTCGAGGCTGGCCGCCTCTTACCCCTACTTAACGCCCAGAATCAGGACGCCGAATGTGGAGAGCATCCACATCAAAGTGAAGGGCATGAGCACCCAGCACATGGCGAGCCACGGGCGCCAGTTGCGGAAGTTCTTCCACTCCACGTAGGTCTGCCAGAAACCAAAAAGGCAGCCAACCAGGGAGATTACGCCTGGAACAACGGGAAAAAGAATCTCCCACGTGCGGGAGCAGAGGAAGCTGGACTTACCCGCATCACAGGTGGGGCCACCGACAATCGCGCCAGCGATGCCGATAATGAGGCCCGCGAGCAGCGTAGTAAGAATCACACCCGCGGTGTAGATGTAGGCGCGCCTGCCGGAATACATCTTGCGCTCAAGCTTGTCGAAGATTTCATCCTCGCTGCGCTCCGGTTTACTGTGCCCCGGTGCGTTATCCACCATCTGCTCCCCTCGTCTCTAAATCCCTTCTGATGTGCCTGCCATACTAGGCCGGAGTAATCAGCATTGGCACCGGGCTGTGGCGAACGATGTGGTTAGTCGACGATCCGATGAAGATTCGTCCGAATGGGCCAAGAGTAGACGAACCCAAAACGAGCAAGTCCCCCTTCTTCCATTTGATGGACTGAATGGCCTCTTCCCAACCGTTGCCGGAGGCCACGTCCGCATCGATGGACAGATCTGGGTAACGGGTATGCGCGCGGTCGGTACCGCGGTCGAGCAGCCCCATCGCCTGCTCGCGCCACTCAATCATCAGGTCCGAGGAGGGGCCGTAGCCGTTCTCCGTCGGGTACATGGTCGCACCGCGGGGCGTAAACGAGACCAGACGCAGGGGAACTTCCCAACGGTGTGCCAGGTCAGCAGCCTTATTCAATGCGTGGTGCGACTGCGGAGTGTCAATGTAACAAATGCTGACACGGGTCACACCATGCTTAGAAAGTTTCGCGCCGGGGATAGCCAGCCCCAGTGGAGTTGGCGAGTAGTGCAGCAGCGCATCCGAAGTCGACCCCGCGGTAAAGCGACTGCGGTTCTTGGCGGCCCAGTCCTTGGTATTGCTTCGGCGCGTGCCAAGCAGAACCATATCAGCTTCGAATTCTTCGGCCTCGTTGCAGATAGTTGTAGATTCGCTGGAGGATTCGATGATCCGCACGGCATCGTCGTCAAGCATGCCCTTGCGCAGGCCAGCGAGCTTTAGCTCATCCTTGATGATTTTTTCAAGAGACTCGGTTTCGTGGGCAACCCAGGAGTCATTGGTGCGCAGCCGAGCCAGTGAGGTCAGCGGCCAGCCGCGCGACAGTGCGCTGACGACGCGAATCTGCACCTTCGTGGTGCGAGCTAACCAAGCGGCGTAAGCAAGCGTTTCGGTGCCGTACTCGCCTGGACGCCACGCAATCATGATACGAAGCGGGCGGGAAGCCATCGCTAATCCTCCTGTGATTACTCAGAAATATCCAAGTGGTGCTTCTGGGTAATAGCCTACGTGGATAGGCGGGCATATATAAAACGGCACTGATGACGTGTAAAAGCTATGTACCCTGCCTGTGGGCTTAAAGAGGGCAGGGCTAAGCTGAAAAAGAGACTAGACGCTTGGGTTTGTCTTTGGATGCTCCGGGTAGTTTTCGAGAATCTTGGACAGAATCGTCTCAAGACCAGCGCCAAATTCCAGCTCTTCCTGGGTCAGCGTGCTGAACATTTCAGCCATCTGCTGATTGCGCTCTTCAGAAACACGGTGCAGTTCTTCACGGCCACGGTCGGTCAGTTCAACGCGGACGCCACGGCGGTCTTTGCTGTCGCGGACGCGCTCCACCATGCCGGCGACCTCCAAGTGGTGCACGGCGTTGGAGGCGGTGGGCATGCGGATGGCCTCGGCCTCAGCCAACTGGCTGATACGGCAGGCGCCCAGTGCCTCCAGGGTCATCATGATGGACAGCTGCGCACGACTGAGCTGGGACTCCGAGGAGCGGCGGCTGTAGAGCAGCTCAGCGCGAGTCAGGAGAGGGCGAATGCGCTTAGCGAGCGACAGAGGAGTAACGGCATCAGGATTGCCAATCGAGCCCGAAGATAATGTCATAGCGACGATGTTATATGCGAACAGCGCTAGTTGCCAATACGAAATTTATTTGGGGTGCTATTTATTTTTCTACAACTGGTGATTTCGGCAATGAAATCATTAGGAATTCTCCATCGATCATCTAAAACCCCAGTACAAAGCATTAAACCTATCTGCGTATAAGGTTTTTTCGGCGCTGGCAGAAACCCCCTAAAGTGTCACTTCTTCTGTACTTAGAACGTTGGCTTGGAGGTAGCCATCCGGCTACTCTCACGAATACTTTCGGCTTGCGATATATCTCGCGAATCAATCCTCTCGGATGTATTGCTGTCAGCTTTACGACGACTGCAGCGCACGCATCCATGGCAGGGACGAGGTGGGCGCAGCAGCGAGTAGGGCGAGGAGGGCGTGGAAGGAATCGGGGAGGATAGGGGATAGAGGAGCACAAAAGCGCCAGCGGCTACTGCATGGGTAACCGGCTGGCGCTTTTCAAGGAACATGCTCTCGGAGCTGCTCGCTTGTACTTTTGAGTGCTTGTACCTTTTAGTCTTCGCCCTTAATAAATGCTTCGAGCTGTGCTCGCGCAACATCGTCGGCAAGCTGCTTCGGCGGGGACTTCATCAGGTAGGAAGAAGCGGCGTAAACCGGGCCGCCGATGCCGCGATCCTTGGCGATTTTGGCCGCGCGAACAGCATCGATGATGATGCCGGCGGAGTTCGGGGAGTCCCAGACCTCGAGCTTGTACTCAAGGTTCAGCGGCACCTCGCCGAAGGCCTTGCCCTCGAGTCGGACGTAGGCCCACTTGCGGTCATCCAGCCAGTCCACCCAGTCCGACGGGCCGATGTGGACGTTGCGGTCATCGATCTTGCCGGCCAGTGGACCGGTGAGATTGGAGGTGACAGCCTGGGTCTTGGAAATCTTCTTGGACTCGAGACGGTCGCGCTCGAGCATGTTCTTGAAGTCCATGTTGCCGCCGACGTTGAGCTGCAGGGTGCGCTCGAGGCGAACACCGCGGTCCTCAAATAGCTTGGCCATGACGCGGTGGGTGATGGTTGCGCCGACCTGGCTCTTGATATCGTCGCCGACAATCGGAACGCCCGCGTCTTCGAACTTCTTGGCCCACTCCGGGTCGGATGCGATGAAGACCGGCAGGGCGTTGACGAAGGCCACACCAGCGTCAATGGCACACTGTGCGTAGAACTTGTCGGCCTGCTCGGAACCGACCGGCAGGTAGGAGACCAGGACATCGACCTTGGCGTCCTTCAGCGCCTGAACTACGTCGACCGGTTCAGCCGGGGATTCGTCGATGGTGTCCGCGTAGTACTTGCCAACGCCGTCCAGGGTCGGGCCGCGCTGAACCTCAACGCCGAGAGTCGGGACATCGGCAATCTTGATGGTGCAGTTTTCGGAGGAAACAATGGCCTCGGAGAGGTCCTTGCCGACCTTCTTGTCGTCAACGTCGAAAGCTGCGACGAACTCGACATCGGAGACGTGGTAGTCGCCGAAGACGACGTGCATGAGGCCAGGAATGGTCTCATCGGGCTTTGCATCGCGGTAGAACTCGACACCCTGCACCAGGGAAGAGGCGCAGTTGCCGACGCCGACGATAGCGACGCGAATTGAACTCATTTAGTAATTCTCCTTGAAACTATGTGCTCGGAGGCTTTGACCTCGCGCCGGGAACTCACACCGGGAACTCGCATCAAGACCTAGCATCAGAACCCCGCACCAGGACCTTGCGCCAGCGGTGCGGCCGTGAGTGGGCGCGCGCATTGAGGTAACGAGCGTGACGTTATACCTTTATGCGTTTTTTGCCGATGCCCGAACCGTGAGGGGGCATGTGTTTACCGATAAAGCGGGGGTGAAACCAGCCCGCACGAGCCTGCTAATCTGTCTTCGTGATGACATGGCAGGGCGAGATTGATCACTCCTTGCTCAAGAAGCAGTTATTGGAGCAGTGGCGTGTAGGGGAGATTTCACGGAAATCACTCTGTGATGCCGATGCTCGGCTGGTCGCTGCCGCGCGTTTTCACGGCAGAAAGTCCCAGGAAGAGTGCCCAGTATGTCGCAAATTCCATCTCCGACTCGTATTCTGGGTGTTCGGAGAAAACTTGGGCCGTCGTTCCGGCTCTGCTTGTACTGAAAACGAATTATCCGCAATAGTTAATGAATATGGTTCGTGCACCGTCAAAGAAGTTGAGGTGTGCCCCGACTGCAAGTGGAGTTTCCTGACCCGGACACTTCAGGCAGCTCGAGAAGAGTCAGAAAACTAGGGAGAGCACCCGTGAGCAATGATCGACCCGATAGCCCAGGCGGTCCTAACAGCCCTCACGAGGGCCAGGGTTCTAATTCATCAGGCGAGTGGTGGAATCAGCCGGATGCTGATTCCTTCAATACGCACGCACGCTCCGATGACGCATCGCTTGACGACGATTCCGGCGACAGCATTGATGCTGTTTCGGTCGGTGGCAGTGACGAGGGTTTGGCTACCGATTCAGAGATGACGTCGGCAAGCGAGCTGGACCCGGCGAAGGGGCAGTACGCCCCAGATGACCATGAACCAGATGACCATGAAGAGGAAAGCTCGATGGCGCAAGAAGAACAGCCGACTGATAATAAGCGGCGAATTTTAGCGTGGCTCGGTCTAGCCGTGGCGTTGGTCGTGCTGTTGCCGCTAGTTGTGTTCGGTGTTGCTTATGCGACAACGGACGTGCCGGAGCCAGAGGAGTTGGCCAATAGCCAGATTGCGGTGATTTATGACCGTACTGGTGAAAAGGAAATCACGCGCATCGTCCCCGAGGGCGGTAACCGAAGCAACATCACAATCGACAAGGTGCCGGATGCTGTACGCAATGCAGTGCTGGCAGCCGAGGATCGTGATTTCTATACCAACCCGGGTTTCTCCCTGACCGGTTATGGCCGTGCGGCTCTGGGAGTCGTGACTGGTAATTCCAGTGCCGGTGGCGGATCGACCATTACGCAGCAGTACGTCAAGAATGCTGTGGTGGGCAATGAGCGCACGCTGACCCGTAAGGCCAAGGAATTGGTCATGTCGGCGAAGATGGCGCGGGAGTGGACTAAGGACGAAATCCTTGAGGCCTACCTCAACACGATTTACTTTGGTCGTAACGCATACGGTATCGCGGCAGCGTCGAAGGCCTACTTCGGTAAGGAAGTCGGTGAGCTGAATGCCGAAGAGGGTGCTGTGCTGGCGGCCTCGATTCAGCGTCCATCCGCACTGGATCCGTGGACTAACCGTCCAGAGGCGGAGCAGCGTTGGAACTACGTCCTCGATGGCCTGGTGGAGATGAACATCGTCTCGCCGCAGGACCGCGCGGGAATGCAGTACCCGGAGACCATCGATCCGGCGTTGGCGCCGAAGCAGGCTCCGGAGCCCGGCCCGGCTGCCATGATTAAGAATCAGGTGCTGGCTGAGTTGGAGCGCGAGGGAATCTCCGAGCAGGAGGTCAACACTGGCGGCCTTCGCATTACGACGACCATTGACCCGACGGTGCAGCAGGCTGCCCTGGATGCGATGGAGAACTACGTCGACCAGTCAACAGGTCTGCGCGCCGCCATCGTCTCGGTGGAGCCGAAGACCGGTGCTGTCCGCGCCTACTACGGTGGCGATGATCCGACTGGTTGGGACTACGCGAACAGCGGTCTGCAGACCGGTTCTACTTTCAAGATCTTTGCGCTGGCAGCAGCGCTTGATCAGGGCATTCCTCTGACCGCGCAGTACTCTTCGGCACCTGTCCAGTCCGGTAACGCTACTCTGTACAACTCCGGTGGCGCCGGCGGTGGTGTTCTCCCGATTTACGAGTCCCTGAAGCAGTCGCTGAACACCCCGTTTATTCGCCTGCAGCGTGACCTGAAGAATGGCCCGGATGACACCGCCAAGATGGCTCATCGCCTGGGTGTGGCCGAGTCGATCCCGGGTATTGAAAAGACTCTGATGGATGACAATGGCCACTCGCAGGACGGCATCACCCTGGGTCAGTACCTCTCACGTCCGCTGGATATGGCTGTTGGTCTGGCTACGCTGACTAATGACGGCGTCTACCAGCAGACGCACTTCGTAGAGAAGGTCGAAAACTCCAAGGGTGAGATCGTTTACGAGTCCAATGCCGACAAGGGTGACCGTCGAGTCTCTAAGGCAGTGGCCACCAACGTGATATCAGCCATGGAGCCCATTGCGGGCTACAGTAACAAGCCTTTGGGCGGTGGTCGCCCGTCGGCTGCCAAGACCGGTACTACGCAGTTGGGTGACACCGGCCAGAACAAGGATGCGTGGATGATTGGTTCGACCCCGCAGCTGTCGACCGCAGTATGGGTTGGCAACGTCGATGGTTCGGCGCTCTACAACTCCTACGGTGGAGTCATGTATGGTGCCCAAACCCCGGGCGATTTGTGGAAGTACACCATGGATAACGCACTGGCTAACGAGGACTTTGAGTACTTCACTAAGCCGGAACCAATCGGCGGTGTCGCAGGTGCACCGCAGTACCAGGCGCCGTCGACCTCTGACTCTAACTATGGCCAGGACTATGCCCCGGAGACCACCGAACAGGAGTCATCCGAGGAGTCGACCCCTGAGTCCTCCAATGAGCAGCCTGCACCACTTCCGCTTCCGGGCGGCGACGGCGGCGGTGGCGGCGGTGGCGGAATCGCTGACCTGCTGCCCATCCCGCTTCCAGGGGGCGGTGGTCTCGGTGGTGGCAATGAAGGCGGCGGAGACCCTGGTAACTCTGGGGGTGGACAGTAAGTGGATACGTGGGTGATTTTCACCATCGTCTGCGTCGCGATTGGCTTCCTGATGTTCGGCACGGCTTTTTGGGGCTTCATGCAGAAGTGGAAAACAGCAATCATTTGGGTTCTGTGTCTGGCAGCTTTCCTGTTCGCGACAGTCATTCCGGTGATTATTGCGTTGGCGCATGCTTCCTCGACAGCAATGTAGGACGCAGGCCTGATAGTTAGTTGTTAGAGCGCTAACTGCCCACCAAGCACGCGACAACTTCACAATTTAAAGAGACGCACGCAGTAGCTCTGTGTGCGTCTCTTTAAATTCGGCGCCCCGACGCCGCTTGCCAGTACTGCTTGCCGACGGCGCCTGCGATTAGGACATATACCTCTGCCTGCGGTACCCTGGCAGGGTTGCTTGACGCAACGATCCTCCTGCTGCATAGCGGCTGGCATGAAAGATAGTGCCAGCGCACCACGCTGTGTAGCCGAAATACAAGAACTAGACCATAGGAGGTGATGAGGTCCGTGCGTCACTACGAAGTAATGATTATTATCGATCCGTCTCAGGATGAGCGCACCGTAGGCCCGTCCCTGGAGAAGTACCTCGACGTTGTCCGCAAGGAGAACGGCAAGGTGGAGAAGGTGGACATCTGGGGTAAGCGCCACCTCGCCTACCCGATCGAGAAGAAGGAAGACGGCATCTACGTTGTCGTCGACCTCACCTGCGAGTCCGCAACCGTGCTGGAACTCGACCGTCGTCTGAATCTGAACGACAGCATCCTGCGCACCAAGGTGCTGCGGGTTGATCGTTAATCTGCGTCATATTTGCGTATCCAGAGTGCTCGAATGGGGCACACCGGTAATGCGAAAGCCGTAGGATAGCGGGCGAAAGCCCCATCATCAGCTCGACAGAATACAACCGAGGAGAAGAAGCATGGCTCAGGGAGACGTACAAATCACAGTGGTTGGCAACTTGGTTGCTGACCCGGAGCTTAAGTACACCCAGAACGGCACCGCCGTGGCGAATTTCCGCGTTGCGTCGACTCCGCGGGTGTACCGAGATGGCCAGTGGGTTGACGGCGAGGGCATGTTCCTCACCTGCAGCCTGTGGCGTGAGGCAGCGGAGAACGCTGTCGAAAGTCTCTCCAAGGGCATGCGTGTCATCGTCCAGGGTCGTCTGCGCCAGCGCAGCTACGAGACCCGCGAGGGCGAGCGTCGTACCGTCTTTGAGGTTGAGGTCGATGAGGTGGGTCCGTCCCTGAAGTTCGCTCGAGCTCAGGTCACGCGCACTCCACGCAACGGCGGTGGAAACTTTGGCGGCGGTAACCGCGGCCAAGGTGGAAATGCCGGTGGTGGTTTCGGCGGTGGCTTTGGTGGAAACCAGGGCAACCAGGGTGGACAGAGTGATCGCGGTTTTGGTGGCGGAGCTCCTGCGGAAGATCCGTGGAACTCAGCTCCTCCGGCCGGTGGCGGCTTCGGCGGCGATGAGCCTCCGTTCTAAGCTCCTTCCAGCCACGGCACTACGTGACTAGTTTGCAGCAGATTTAGCATCCACAATTCTCATAATCTTTTAAAGACATATCCAGCGAAAGGCAGGGATCATGAAGCTGATCCTCACCGCCGACGTTGACAAGCTCGGTGTCGCAGGCGACATCGTTGAGGTCAAGGCCGGCTACGGACGTAACTACCTGCTTCCTCGCGGACTGGCAATTGTTGCCACCCGCGGCGCAGAAAAGCAGATCGAGGGCATTCGTCGTGCCCAGGAGGCTCGCGCTATCCGCGACCTCGACCATGCACGTGAAGTCAAGCAGAAGATTGATTCGCTCGACAACGTCTCCGTTGCTGTGAAGGCTTCGGAAAATGGCAAGCTGTTCGGTTCCGTCACCAAGGGTGACATCGCCGATGCAGTTCGTAAGGCTTCCGGTCAGGCTATCGACAAGCGCGCAGTCGTGCTTGCTCCGAGCCAGATCAAGTCCCTTGGTAAGCACACCGTTGACATCGCGCTGCACCCGCAGATTACCGCGCATGTTTCCGTACAGGTCGTCGCCGCGTAAGTTCGCGGTTTAAAGTTTTTACTTTGACGGCGGCCGACGAGCGCCGCGCCTAAGGATGTGCGCGGGCTCTGAGGCCCAATGACAACAGCACACGTGAAGCTCTGATCTTTCGTAGTGAAAGGTCGGGGCTTTTCGTGGTTTAAGGCTGGCTTAAAGCCTTTTACGCAGGTGCTGGAAAGAGCATCTACGACTTGTCCACAGGCTAACGATGATTGTTGTGGATAAACCTGTGGGTAACTTGCCTGGCTGCCGTGGATAGCTTTTCTGGAGAACGCGAGATTTTTATTAATTCATCGTTAATAATCTCCGCATGAGCAGCATCGATGCTAAAAGGGCAACAGAGGATTACATTTGTGCAGGATTAAGGCAAATATGTACTGACCTGCGTAGATAGAATATTTTCGGGTTGAAACTCCGCTACCCCCGTTAACATTCAAGCGGCGGTTTAGGGTTACGGACCGTTTACCTGGACTTTTCTTGATTGTGCACATGTTCTCCCCAGGCCTATCCACAGGTGCTGTGGATAACTTCGGGGATAAACGCCGTAGAAGATTGTTTTCTGGGGCCTTCAAGGGTACTTTTACAGGTCCGTCAATCCGCTCGAACAGGTATAACTGCGGTAGGTAGTCAGGTGTCCAGTGCTGGCGGTCGGAACAGACATATTGAATGTGACGGTCAGTCAGCAACAGGGTTGAAAAGGCACCTAAGTGGTCCAGAAGGGGAGGAGCTGCTCACGATGAGTCAGCCTGTAGGTGATGGTGGTCATTCAGGAGCAGGGGACGAGGCGTCGTCCTACTCGGTAAATTCCCACGATGATTCTTTCGATGACGTTCCGCTGCCCCCGGAACCGCCGGTAGAGGATGCTCCACCGGAGGAGTATTCTTTCTCGCAGAGCTCGGGCAACGGATCGTCGGCAAGCGGATCTGGGGCGCGGGACTGGGAGCGAGACCGTGGTCGTGGCGCTCGTGCGAGTGCGGTCGCTGGCGCGACTTTTGAGCGCACGCCGCCGCACAATATCGAGGCGGAGCAGAGTGTGCTCGGCGCGATGCTGCTGAACTCAGAGGTCGTTGCGGATGTGTACGAGCAGCTGACACCGGAGGATTTTTACCGACCGGCGCACCAGACGATTTACTCGGCGATTTTGCACCTCTACGGTGAGTCCTCGGAAATTGACCCCATTTTGCTGGCAGGTCGTCTGGATCGAACTGGAGACCTGGAGCGCATCGGTGGTCCGCTGTACCTGCACACCTTGGCCTCCCTGGTGCCAACGGCGGCGAATGCGCAGTTCTATGCCCGCATTGTTGCGGAGAAGGCGACAATCCGTCGCCTGGTAGAGGCCGGCACGAAGATCGCCCAGATCGGCTATGCGGGCGCGGAGGACACGGAGCCGGAGCAGCTGGTGGATGAGGCGCAGCAGCTCATCTTCAGTGTTGGACGTGAGAACACGAAGAATGACTACGTTCCCATCGCCGATGTCCTGGATGACACGCTGGAGGAACTGGATCTTATTACCCAAAACGGCGGTCTGGCGCAGGGTGTGCCGACGGGGATTACCAACCTGGACAAGCTGACAAACGGTCTTCACCCAGGTCAGATGGTGATTATTGCGGCTCGCCCGGGTGTGGGTAAGTCCACGCTGGCGATGGACTTCATGCGTTCGGCCTCGATTCGCAACGGCATGACCAGCGCAATTTTCTCGTTGGAGATGTCGCGCAATGAAATCATGATGCGCATCATGTCCGCAGAGGCGAAGATCAACATGGCATCTTTGCGCTCCGGTGACCTGGATGAGCGGGACTGGACCAAGTTGGTCGAGGTCGGCGACAAGATCCGCGATGCTCCGCTGTTTATTGATGACTCGCCGAACCTGACCATGATGGAGATTCGCGCGAAGGCACGTCAGCTGAAGCAGAAGCACGATCTGAAGATGATCGTGGTCGACTACCTGCAGCTGATGAGCTCGGGTAAAAAAGTCGAGTCCAGACAGCAAGAGGTCTCGGAGTTCTCCCGTCAGCTCAAGTTGTTGGCGAAGGAACTCGAGGTACCGCTGATTGCAATTTCGCAGCTGAACCGTGGTCCGGAAGCTCGCACAGATAAGAAGCCACAGGTCTCGGACCTGCGTGAGTCGGGCTCACTGGAGCAGGATGCCGATATCGTCATGCTGATTTACCGGCCGGACTCGCAGGAGGCTGACCATGAACGTGCTGGTGAGGCGGATATTATCGTCGCAAAGCACCGTGGTGGACCGACCGGAAGCATTGCTGTGGCCCACCAGCTGCACTACTCCAGGTTCGCCAACCTGGCGGAGGAGCCCAGCGGTTCTCTCTAGGTTCCTGGCCTAGCCACCCAGAATTAGTGCAATCCGGGTGGCTAGGTAAGGTGAGTGACAGTCAATGGGGCGAGTTTTCGTGCGTTGACGGTTTTGAAGGTTTTGAGGGTTACGCGGAGTCGTCGGGAAGCGGGGAAGCACTATGTCACCAACTGCCGCTCCCGCGGCAGCGGAGGCCAAAGCTAAAAGGCATAAGAGTGCGCCGAAACAGCGCGTCGGCTGGGTAGATGCGGCCAAGGGGCTGTGCATTCTATTGGTTGTGCTAGGCCATGCCGTCACAGAGCTGCAAGCGCACGGTTACTACACGGCGCAGTGGGCGGGGATTAACTTCTTCCTCGGACCAATCCGTATGCCGCTGTTTTTCCTGCTATCTGGTCTGTTCGCCGGCAAGGCACTCAAGGAGTCGTGGCATAAGTTGGCCAATCGCCGAATCTGGGTGATGGTCTATCTCTACGTGATTTGGGTTCCACTGCGTGACTTCGTGCTTTTCCTCATGCCATATACGCACGTGGATGCCGATGGCATCGTGTCTCCGCCGCCGATTGCGGACCGCGGCGCGTGGGGGCCGCGGATTTACAACACGCTTCACGCGGTCATCGAGCCAACTTCTTACCTGTGGTTCCTGTGGGCGCTGGCGCTATTTGCAATTCTCACACGAGCATTCCGCTGGGTACATCCGGTGATTCAGCTCATCGTTTCAGGCCTCATTAGTGCATGGGCGCCTTTTGCCTCATCCAGCTGGTCGTGGGACTTTGTCAGCAAGATGCTGTTCTTCTACGTGCTGGGCATGTACGGTGCGCCCTGGATCTTCCGGATGGCACAGCGTCGCAGCGGCCTCTCACTGCTAGTGACGCTGACGGCGTTCCTGTCGGTGGCAATCTGGGTGCAGGCGACCTACGCGAGCTTTAACGAAGGCAACGTCGGCTTCACCCGCGTGTACCTGTCCACCACTGGCGCACTGGCTGCAATCAATGTTATGGCGATGCTGCAGAACACTCGCCTAGTTGTGCCCTTTGAAAAGATTGGCGGCCGAACGCTGCCTATCTTCCTCATGCACATTCCAATGTTGGTTGTGGTCATGATTATTTGCGACCTCATCCTGCCGAAGGACCCACACTTGGTCATCATGACGCCGCTGGTGGCCATCATCGCGGCGATGCTGTGTCTCGGTCTGCACAGGTTGCTGCTTGCCATCGGTGCCGGATGGCTCTTCGTCCGTCCTGCTTGGGTAGTGCGCATGACTACGCCGGGACAGCGTGCTCTTCAGCGCAGCCAGAATCTTCCCTCCCAGCCTGAAGGCGAGGCTCTGCGTCAACCAAAGAGCGAACCTGCTTCCTAATTCAGCTCAACAAGGCGGTAGCGTGGAACCGAGAGCCGATCAGGCGGCAGAAGTGACACAGAGAATAGCCATGAAGAAATGAGAAAGCCATGCGTCTAGCAACGTTGCGATACCAGGGTGCAACCCGCGCCGCTATTCTCGGCGACGGCGTAGCGGTCCTTTTTGATGACCACTGTCTCGGAGATGTGTTAGCGCGGCCAACGTGGCGTCGTGAAGCGGAAGAACTCTTGGCGGAGGCGGGGGACAACCCTGACAACGTCATGGCGGAGAGCGCGTGGGCGTTCGCACCGCTGATCACGCGGCCGGGCAAGATCGTCTGTGTTGGCCTGAACTATGCCGTGCACATCGATGAGATGGGACACCAGCGCCCCGAGGTGCCGACGCTATTCGCGAAGTTTGCCGATGCCGTCGCCGGTGCGAAGGATGATATCCGAGTGCCGGAGGCCTGCGCGGAAAAGCTCGATTATGAAGGCGAACTCGCGGTTATCGTCGGCGAGACCTGCTTGCGGGTGTCGGAGGAGCAGGCGCAGGACGCTATCGCTGGGTACGCGATTATGAATGACTTCACCCAGCGCGATTTCCAGTACGCCACCGCGCAGTGGCTACAGGGGAAGACGTTGCAGCGCGCCAGTGCTTTCGGTCCGTGGATGCTCACAGCCGATGCTTTCGATGCGGACTCCGCACGGGTGCGCACATATGTCGACGGAGAGCTGCGCCAGGATGCCCCGATTGCGGACCTTGTTTTCTCCCCGGCGATGTTAATCGCCTACATCTCACAGTTCGTGCAGCTGAACCCGGGCGATGTCATCTCCACGGGAACGCCGGCGGGTGTTGGCCACGGCATGAGCCCGCAGACCTACCTTCAGGATGGTCAGGAAATGATTATCACCATCGATGGCCTGGGTAAACAGATCAACACCGTCCGCATCAACCACTAGCACGCGCCGCTTTACGACGTCCCCGCGAACCCGGCGGGAATGAATCGACCCCCGCGTGCGTTGTGGGAGACTAACGGGTAAAAACCTACGTAAAGAACGTGAAGTTAGAACACGACGTTAAAGAGTAAGAGGAGTTAGCCCCATGGCAACTGTTGATATTACGAACGAGACTTTCGCTGAGACTATTCAGAACAACGACATTGTGCTCGTTGATGCCTGGGCATCCTGGTGCGGTCCGTGCCGCCAGTTCGCCCCGATTTATGAGAAGGCTTCGGAGAAGCACTCAGAGGTAGTGTTCGCAAAGCTGGACACCGATGCCAACCAGGAGGTTTCGGCCGCCCTGGGCATTCAGTCGATTCCGACGCTGTTTGTTTTCCGCGAGGGAATCCTGCTGTTCCAGCACTCTGGTGTGCTGCCTGAGACCGCTCTGAGCGACCTGGTTGGCCAGGCTTCGGAGCTGAACATGGATGATGTCCGTGCGCAGATTGCCGAGCAGGCCGCACAGGATAGCGCTACCGAGTAAATTCTGCGATTTAGTCCGCATACTGTGCGTTTTCCAACTTGGAGCACTGCCGGATAAGCCCCCGCGCCTCAAGCCCGCGGGGGCTTTTTGTATCTAGTCCGCGCGCTGGCCACGAATGAGCCAGCCAATACCAAAGCCAGCGAGTGCCGCTACTAGTGCCCACAGGGCTGGAGCGACTTTGTTTGAGTCCTCCTCAATCGACAGTGCCGCGCTGGTGCGGGCATGCTTTGTCTCCTTCTCACCTGTTGGCAGAACCTGCCCGCCCGGGAACACGTGCTTGACAGCTTCGGTGAGGTCGTTGGCGGTCAGGTTTTTGCCCAGAACCGCGATAGCGTAACGGTCATCGTCGCCAAGGAATCCGGCAGTGGTGTGCTGCTCTTCGTACCAACCGGATTTGTTGGCAATCGTTTCCTTCGGTAGCGCTGCACGCAGACCGAAGTTCTGGTCTGCATCGCCGTAGGAGTAGCGCGGCAGTGAGTACATCAGCTGACGCATGTATTTGGTCTCCGTGTCGCTCAGTCCGCCTTCTTCGCTCAGCATGCGGTCAAAGTAGGCGACCATGTCGGCTGGCGTACTAGTGGTGGCTCCCCACATAGGCGAGCCGACGGTCTTATCCGACAGGCCGTAGCGCTGCCGGACATTGTCAACGATGCGTACACCGCCGTAGGAATCCCACAGCTCGTCAGTTGCTTCGTTGTTGGAGTATCGAATCATGTCGTCGCGCAGCATGGCGTCAGGGTTGCCCTCAACCGGCATATCGCCCTGGCCAGCGACGATCTCGTCCTTCTTCGGCTGTGTGTAGTTGGAGTAGGCCACGACATCGGCGATGAATACCTTCATCAGGCTGGCGAGGCGAAAAACATCATCACAGTGTGCGTTGCAGATGAACTCACCGGTCTGGCGATCCAGGATGCCCATGCCGAGCATGCCGCCCTTAGCATCAAACTCCTCGGTCACTTGGTCGAGACGAGTTTGGACGCCAAGGCCCCACTGGGTCTTCGCCCCCGGCACAAGTGGGGGAAACGCCTTCGGCTCACTTTTCGCAGTGCTTTCCGACGGCTCCGTTGAGGACGTTTCCGATGTCGTTGAAGAGGTTTTCTCAGTCGACTTCTCAGGCGACTGTTCCGCCGACTTCTCTGTGGTTTTTCCTGTGCTCTTCTCGGGAGTCTTTTCAGCTGGCTTTTCGGTGGTCTTCTTGGTTTTTGCGTCGGAGGGCTTAGTCGGCTCCGTTGAGGATGGAGCTGCGACGACTACCTGCGAAAATGCGCCGGTATCGGTGGAGTCAGCAGTTGCGGTGACTGTCGCGTTAGCCAGCGGCGCAGTTGCTGACAGAGTAATTACCGCGGCGAGACTCGCGGCAAGTCCGCGGTACGCGCGTTGAGGGCAATGAACCATGTTTAGAGAGTTTACAACTCTGGGGGAGTCTTGCTTGTCGGTAACCAGCTCTTTCCGTTTGCCGAGAGAGAGCGAGCTAGCTCACGTACAATTTTTTAAGAGATGGAATCTTCTCGGTTCCGATTAGTTATTCCGCATATGTTGAGGAAGGTTGGATTTGCATGGCTAATCCATTTGCCAAGGGCTGGAAGTACATGATGTCTTCGTTCGATAAGAAAATCGAGGACAATGCGGATCCGAAGGTTCAGATTGCACAGGCAGCTGAGGCCGAGCGTCAGCGCCATCAGGAGATTCAGCGTCAGGCTGCGGCTATCATCGGCAACCGCAATCAGCTGGAAATGCAGCTGGGGCGGTTGACCTCCGAGCGTGACAAGATTACCGAGAACACCCGCCAGGCACTCGCCAATGCGGATCAGGCTCGTGCCAAGGGCGATGAGGCCACTGCACAGAAGATGGAAAGCACTGCTGAGGCGTTTGCCACCCAGCTGGTGAATGTTGAAAAGGAGCTGGAAAATACTACGCAGCTCCACCAGCAGGCCGTATCTGCTGCTGAGGAGGCACAGCGTCAGGCGCAGCAGTCGCAGGCTCGCTACGAGCAGATTAAGCAGGATATCCGCAAGCTGGAGTCGCAGGCGGATCAGGCCAAGATGCAAGAGACCGCGTCGAAGACTCTCCAGAGCATGCAGGGTATTTCCGAGGATCCGAATGTGCCGACTTTAGATTCGGTCCGTGAGAAGATTGAAGGTCGCTACGCCAATGCGTTGGGCGCTCAGGAGCTCGCGGAATCCTCACAAGCAGGTCGCATGGCTGAGATCGAGACTTCGACTCGCGATGCCGCTGCCGACATGCGCCTGGCCGAAATTCGTGCCCAGATGAATAATGAAAGCGCTGCTCTCGAATCCGGTTCTGCCGCGAAGGATAATGCCGGCGAGCTGGAGTCCGCCGAGGCTGCCGAGGCCGTTGAGGACACCACAACGGACGCAGACGAAGCAAAGTAGCCTTCACCAGTTGCCAACAATCGACAGCAAGAAAGTGTCGGGGTTTATGGCAGTTTGAGCGGGAAAACCACCCTAAACTGCCATAAACCCCGACACTTTCTCGCGTCAGCCGCACCAGCAGCGACAGTAGCGCCAGCAGTGCTGAAGCCACCGAAACTGCCGAAGCCTTGAGGCGCGCTACTTCTCCAATTCGCCGTTCTTCCGCGCGAGCAGCACTCCGCGGATACCGGCGTGGAAACCATCGCGCAGATTGACGCGCTGCGTCTCCGTCAGCGTGTATTCGTGCAGGGTTTCGCACGCAAACTGCAGCAGCGGACGATCAATGTCCGGCGGCAGCCCACCACCAGAGAGCAAGTGGGCACTATCGCGCGCCTGCTCGTTCGCAATATTCTCGTACCACCAGTTCGCGTACTGCTGTCCCACATCGAACGGCGTCTGGAAACCCGCGGATGCCCACACCTCGTTCGGAAGGGGCACGTATCGACTACGCAGCTTCCTCCTTGGCGCCATCATCGAAGGATTCGGCCGCGGGCTTGGTTTCGGCGTACTCGTGTTGGCACCGTCTTCGCTTGCCGACGGCTCCGTCGCCGACTCCCCACTGCCGGTTGCAGTCGACGACGCGGAATCGGAGGCAGACGCGCCTGCATTCTCGGCTCCGATGTTGTTCGCAGTGTCGTTACCAGCCCCACTGCCAGTATTGACTGTCGCGCCGGGCATGGCCGCTGGAGAAGGCTGCGCTGGCTGCGTTGGCTGCGTTTGCTGTGTTGGCGAGTCAGCCGAAACGCCCGAAGCAGCGGAATCCACCTGTGTAGCTTCCAAACCGCCGGTGCGCTCTACCTCAGCGCGGTGCTCAGCCTGCGCCGGGATTTCCCGGGCACCCATCTTGGCCGCGTGCTCGACCTCGTTGAACTTCGGCGAGTCGGCCTTGGCCGTCGGCGTGGCTGCGGCATTGTCTTCGCTACGACAGTCGGAATCGCTGTCAGCCGTGGGGGATGGCACAACGCGCTGGTCCTGCGGAACCTCCGGAGTGCCGGCCTCCGGCGAAGCAACGTCACCGTCGGCGGCGGAGGGAGTGTTCTCCGTGCCGTCGTCAAGCGAGCCCTCACCTGGAGGAGTGATGCGCGTATCCGGTACGCAGGTGGCGCCGAGATCTTCGATTGGTTCGGCATCGCCCAGCGGCTTATTCGTGCGGACGACCGGTGGGATTGGACCCTCGAGGACATTGAGCTGCATGGCGTCGGCGAAGTCCTCGCGGGGATCGAGGATTGTCGTCGAATCGCAGGCATGGCGAAGTGCACCGGACATAGAGTCCCAGCCGAAGCCGTAGAGATGCACGCGCACACCGGCGGCCGAAGCCTCAGCGACGCCGGGCAGCATGTCCGCATCGCCCGAGACCAGCACGATATCGGAAACTTGGTTGCGTAGGCCGGCGACAACCATGTCTGCGACGAGTCGCGTATCGACGGCCTTCTGCGTCCGTCGGTCACCCCATTCAATGAGCTGACCTGCGCGCAGCTGCACACCATCAATCGTGCGCAGTGAGCGCTGGTAACGATGCGGCCCCGACTCCGGGATGCCGTCGTACCAAAGTTGCCGCTGAACTGGCTGGTTCAGCTGCTGGTTAATCATTCGGTCAAGGACACTAACTACTTCTCTAAGGTCGATTTCTAATTGCCCGCGGGCTCCGGTTTCCCACGAGTTGTAAAAGCTCGCCAGTAAATATGACGTATCGACGAACACCAATGTGCGTTCAAGCATGGCTCCTAATTCCTGATTCTTTATTAACTAAATAAGCAAACCGGTTACATCGACAAGGATGCCCGAATAATTCATTCTATGCGCTAAATATGTTTAACTTCAGGGACTATTCTTAATAAGCCGCATTGCTTTGACCGTTCTTCGCGGGTTGGCAGAAGTGTGAGCCAACGAGAAAACACCGATCAATTTAGGTATTGACGTGCAAAGAAATCGCCTCGCGAAGAGTGCGACCACACAGGAGAAGGGGAGTTACAAACAGGTATGAGACGCTGGTTCGGCCTATTGGTTCTCATTACTGTGTTGGGGCAAGCGGTTTTCAACGGCGGTCGCGTGCTGCTTTCTTGGCGAGTCCTCGATTTTGGCGGTTCCGCCGCCACCGTCGGTTGGTTCACTGCCGCATTTTCACTTGTACCTCTTATTATTGCGCTTCCCGCCGGCAAGCTTGTCGACAGCCATCGTGCCACCGAAGTCATGTACTCCGGTCTCGTCGCCACCGTCATCGCTGCGGCAGTAATGGCGCTCTCGCCGAACCTACCTATTCTTCTGCTCGGCTACGTGGCCCTGGGTTTTGCCCACATGACCACGCTCATCGCCGCTCAAGGCATGGTGTCGCACCTGCGTGGCGGCGTCGCCGGGCTTGATAGCCTCTTTGCATACTTCACGCTTGGAATCTCTGTCGGGCAGTTCCTCGGCATCGTCGGTGCGGGTCTGCTCACTCCCAACCACGACGGCAGCGCCATGACCGCCACCACTTCCGCGCTCTGGGCGATGACGGGAATCGGTGCGATCGCCCTGGTCATCGGCTGGCCGGTCGCAACTGCTTATCGACGGCACGAAGCGAATGCAGCCGCCGAAGTGCAAGCTGCTAGCTCAACTGAGTATTCTCCGGCGTCGACTGTTAGCGACCGCAGCCGGATGGAGGAGAGGCGACCGGCGCAGGCCGAAGCCAGTGGCGCATCGGTCTTAAGCATCCTGCGTATCGATGGCATGTCCAGCGCCATGGCTGTCTCAATTGCGGTCATCGTAGCCATTGACCTGTTGACGGCATATGTGCCGGTGCTGGGACGTGAACTGGGCTTTAGTGTTGCCGAGGTGACGGCGATCCTTGGTGCGCGTAGTGGTCTTGCGATTATTTCCCGAGCCCTCATGCCGACTGTTTTGCGCAAAGCTAACCGCAATCGGGTCCTTATCATTGCAGTTTGTGCCGGTGTCCTGCCGCTTTTGGCAATGCCGTGGCTACAGAGTGCGTGGCTGATGGTTATCGCGGTTGGTATCTGTGGCTTGGCGTGGGGCTTTGTCATGCCTATGTCGATGACGTGGGTGAGCTCCCTGGTGGATGCCGAGGTGCGTGCTCAGGCGCTATCCATCCGGCTGATGGGTAACCGCTTGGCGCAGGTCATCCTGCCGCCGGTTGCTGGTTTGGGTGCTACCGCGATGGGTGCGGGCAGCGTGTTTCTGGGGGCGGGTGCGCTGATGGGTGTCGCGTCTGCCACTGCTTGGCGACGACTCGCAGGTGACAAGGCGGCTCTGACTAAGTAATTGGTCGGTTGCTGAGTTGCTGACAAGTAGCGACCGAGCCTTAGGAAGTCTCTGATTTGGCGTACGGGGTTAACTAAAGTGAATTGTTTTCATGGTTCTACCAGCGGATTCGCTTAAATAAGGGCGTGTGTGTAATGTATTCGGAGGTCAGCGCGGCCA
>NZ_KV798492.1:0-1493 GCF_001809695.1 Corynebacterium sp. HMSC063A05
GGGGGTGTTGCCGCCGGGTGCCAGGACTTTCGATGACAGCTGATAGGGACACGGCCAGTTTCAAACTAGGTCTCTTCGTAACGTGGGTGCTTGCAACGAAGGTCATGACGCCAGCGACTGGAACAACGCCATACCCATCTCGTTTCTAGGAGCTCATCATGTCTCCGGAGCATTCCATCGACATATTCCTTGGCCTAGACGTCGGCAAATCTGAACACCACGCCTGCGCCTTAGACCGTGATGGCAACAAGGTCTTCGACAAACCGTTGCCTCAACTCGAATCCGAACTAGCAGGCGTTTTTCACCAGCTACAAAAGCTTGGCACCGTACTCGTGATCGTCGACCAACCCAACACCATCGGCGCACTACCGATTGCTGTAGCCCGAGACTGCGGTTGCGAAGTCGGATACCTGCCAGGTCTTGCGATGCGCAAAGCTGCAGATCTCTATCCGGGACGTGCAAAAACAGACAAACGCGACGCATTCATCATCGCCGACACCGCCCGCACAATGCCCCACACGCTACGTGCCGTCGACCGCAATGATGAGGTACTGTCCGCCCTAAAGATGCTGTCCGGCTTCGATGATGACATCGCCCGCGATTGCACTCGCACTGTCAATCGGCTTCGCAGTATCCTCACCCAGATCTATCCCAGCCTGGAACGAGTTTTTGCTGGTAGCACTCTGACTCGCACGCCGATCCTGGAATTATTGATCCATTACAAGGGGCCGCAGGGGCTAAAAAGAGCCGGATACCAACGAGTGTTGAACTGGATGATCAAGCGCACACGTAAAGACCCCACCCCGCTGGTAGACGACATTTTTGCAGCGCTGAAAGCTCAAACAGTCACCGTGCCTGGAAGCGATGCCGCCGAGTTGGTAATTCCTCAACTGGCTGCAAACATCAAGGCCCTCAAAGAGCAACGAAACACCATTGCTGAGCAGGTTGAAGAGATGCTCGCTGATTTCCCTCTTTGTGAGGTCTTGATGAGTATGCCCGGAGTCGGCATCAAGACCGCAGCGCAGATCCTTCTTGCGATCGGTGATGGCTCCGACTTCGATAGTGCTGGCCACATAGCTGCTTATGCTGGAATAGCGCCCGTCACTAGACAATCCGGTTCGTCGATCAGAGGTGAGTTCCCGGCACGGTCAGGCAATAAACGACTGAAAAACGCCTTGTTCTACTCGGCATTCGCGGTTATCCGCAGCCACGAACCGTCACGGCGGTATTACCAACGCAAACGCGCTGAAGGAAAACGCCACAACGCAGCAGTCATATGCCTGGCACGACGGCGATGCAATGTCATCTACGCGATGCTGAAAAACAAGGAGTTCTTCCGCGAAATCCCGCCACGCCCCGTCGCCGCATAAACCCCAAAGACGAAGCCGACCAGCACACGCTGGCCGGCTCCTAGGCACGCCTAAGAAACTACCCCCAAGACTGTACTCGCCAACATCGGCCTGACACTTGACAAAAACATAGGGACACCCCCC